>JACPZY010000110.1 GCA_016195215.1 Actinomycetota bacterium
CACTTATGCTGGCTGAATGGCCCGTCGGCTACCAGATCGACCAGGCTGCTGAGGAACTGATAGAGAAGGTACTTTCGAGAATTTAGAATTGTGTGGATTACCAGGGTCGGGTTGTCGGCGGTGGTGGCAAAAATGCCTTATGGGAAAAGTTATTGACTTATCGCCTCACTGGAAGACTGGGCGAATATATCATCAAAGGTATATACTTCCAACGGTATGTGAGTCAGATGCTGATTGAAACGACAGACTGGGCAATCAACAAGTGGGTCCGAGAAAAACAAAAGGAAGAAGGGGAGAGATCCGTTGAAGAAGATTGGCCCTAGAAAGATTCGCGATCGGGGTAAGGAGATTCTCGATGCGATGACTCCCGAAGAGAGAGAGCGTGTTGCCGAACTACGTCGCTGGATGGACGAGGATGAACGCAAATTTCTCCAGAATATCCCGGCGATCCGAAAAGCAGCCGAATTAACCCAAGCGGAGGTCGCCGAAAAACTTGGTATGGCGCAAGCCGGTGTCTCGCGCTTAGAAAATCAGGGTGACATGTTGCTCTCTACCTTAGGAAAGTACCTTGAAGCAGTTGGAGAGCACCCACGATTAGTTGTGGAAATTAATGGTGAAGATTACGAACTTGACCTTGGGGCATTAGCCGAAAACCTTTATTAGTCGTTGGTTCTCTCTCCAGTAACACTTTGGCAAGAGTTGATATCTCCGGATCACGGGTTGTGGATTAGCGGTCCTGATTTGTCGGACTGGGAATGTAGGAATGAGAGATGGAAAATCATTTGCTGGAAATCGTGCCGACCATCCATTTGCTAAAGTCTAAATTTCGGTCTAGATTTAGTGCGATAAGAAGGGAGGCAAAAATGGATGCAATTTTCACCAAATTAACGACAACAATTTCAGAGTTTAAGAAGAATCCGAATGAAGTTGTCAAGAAGGCTAAACACAAACCCTTTGCGGTACTTACGAATAACAGAGCCAGTTTTTATGTGATGTCACCCGAATATTACGACGCTCTATTGGAAAAGATCTGGGAGTTGGAGATAACGCCCGAGATCAAGAGACGATTGGCAAGTAAAGAAAAGTCAAGAATTGTCACTATAGAAGAACTTCGGAATATGTGACAGATATGCACGAATTGAGATTTCATGAAAGTGCAGAGAAGGAATGGCTAGGGCTCGATAAAGGGGTCAGAGATCGGCTCCTAAAAGTCCTAGAGCGACGGCTTTCCGAACCTCGAGTCTCAAGTGCGGCTCTCAGCTCAGATCTCAAAGGGTTATACAAAATCAAGTTGCAGAAATCTGGACATCGCCTGCTATATGAAGTCTTTGATGATGAATTAGTCGTTCTAGTAATCGCGGTGGGGAAGCATGGGAAATCTGATCTCTATCGCATCGCCGCGGAGCGATTGGACTAGACCGTGAAGCAGCCGAGTATGTTGCTTGAGAGGGCATCAACCAAGAACTTCCCTTTGATATTCACTTATATGTGAGACACCAAGCAAGGTCTGACGGCTAAAATCCAAGAGTGAGAACCCCTGCAGTCCCAGCCATCAATACGGTGGCTAAGCGCATTGTTGGGCGACGTGACTCGGTTTTAGCCCGGAAGAACATACGGGATTCCTTGGTATCAGTCGCTGGGCTTATCGGTCGTCCCGTCCGTGATGACGAGGGGCGCGATCTGGGAAAGTTGGTGGATATTGTTGTCCGCCATGGTGAGGAGACTTATCCAGCAGTCTCGGGTCTGATTGTAAAAGTGGGTCAGCGAAAATCATTTATCGATGGCGCAAGAATTTCGAAATTGACGCAAGATGAGATCCGACTCTCTTCGACAAAAATCAATCTTAAGGAATATACGCGTCGCCCTGGGGAATCGTTATTGGATGGCGATGTCATCGATCACCAGATTGTCGACGTCAACGGTCTCCGAGTTGTCCGCTCGGCAGATTTATATCTGGCACCACTTGATCGAGAGATCCGACTTGTAGGTGTCGACGTTTCTTTTGTATCTTTTTTACGTCGCATTTTTCCCGGAACGATCCGTCGCAGACCAACACCTGATCGCGTTGTTGACTGGGCCACGGTCGCATCGCTCACAGATAGTGCAGGGCAGGTTCGCACATCGGGTCCTCGTTCTGCGCTGGCGCAGTTGCGCCCTGCTGACTTAGCTGACTTGATTGAGGACCTAGTGGGTCGCGAGCAGAATGCTCTGATCGAATTACTCGATCCAAATCTTGCTGCAGATGTACTTGAAGAGATGGAAGATGACGAGTTGCAGGGCCTTCTCCGCGGCTTGCCGGCAGAGCGCGCTGCAGAGCTTCTCGCACTTATGGAGCCCGATGAGAGCGCCGAAGTACTCCGTGACTTGGATGATGAACACCGCGAGAGCATTCTCAGCTCGATGACGACGGAGACTGCTAATACGCTCCGCCAACTTGTCGCTTTCGACGAGGCGCTCGCTGGTGGTGTGATGACTACCCACATGGTGATCTGCCGTGAGAGTGACACCGTCGCTCACGCCTTAGCCCTACTTGTCAAACATAAAGAGCGCGATATCTCTGATGGCGTCGTCGTTGTTGACGCAAAGGGCAAGTTGAGGGACCACATTCAAATGATCGAATTGGTCTCGGCAAAATCTGGGGCAGTACTTTCAGATTTAATCGGTCCGCCATTTCCTACCGCAGTTCACATTAACACTGCACTGGATCAAGTAATTGAGGAGTTCTCCAACAACCGTGGCTCCTCCATCATTGTTATAGACGGGAAAAACAAGCCGGTTGGCCGGATAATGGCCGATGACTTGGTAGATGCTCTGGTTGCGCGTACTGCGCACCGTGGCTTTGCTCAGGGAAGCGGTGCTCTTACGTGAGGGAAGAGAAGAAGACCGCGGTGAAGGCGGTCAAGGGTGTCAAGGTGCCCGTAATTTCGCCACGGAAAATTCGTCTTGCTGCACTCCTTGCTGTCATGGGTCCTGGTGTCATTGCTGGGCTTTCAGATGATGATCCAGCGGGCATCACAACTTATTCCCAGATGGGTGCGCGTTACGGTTATCAACTTCTCTGGGTACTAATCCTCTCAACTCTCGCACTCATTCTCTTTCAAGATTTAGGCTCGCGTATTGGAGTCGTGACAAGGCAGGGACTGATTGGATTGGTACGACAGAAGTACGGTGCGCGTTCTGGTGTATTTAGCGCTTCATCCCTCATTCTCGCAAATATTGGGACGATGACTGCGGAGTTTGCGGGGATCGCAGCCGCTGGACAGCTCTTTGGCGTTTCCAAATATATCTCTGTGCCCATTGCTGCCTTACTCGTAACTTTCCTGGTTCTGCGCGGATCATTTGGCCGGGTTGAGAAAGTTTTCTTTATTCTCTCTGCTCTTTTTCTCTCCTATGTTCTTGCCGGATTTCTGGCTCACCCGGATTGGGGAAAGGCGTTCCGTGGCATGGTGGTTCCCTCCATGCCATTTACCCGCGACGCAGTTTTTATTGCCACAGCGACTTTAGGGACAACCCTTGCACCCTGGGGTCTAGCCTTCATTCAATCGTATGCAGTTGACAAGCGCCTGACTCGCGATGATTTAAAACTGCTCCGTGTAGATGTATGGACAGGATCCCTCCTGACAGGAGTCATCGGCTTCTTTGTCATTATTACTTCTGCTGCCACCCTCAACCGCCAGGGAATTTTTACCATCACTGATGCCTCTCAGGCGGCTGCTGCCTTAGAACCACTCGCTGGCACCCTGGCAAAGGAGTTGTTTGCAGTGGGGCTCATTGGCGCAGCTCTCCTCGCTGCGTCGATCCTCCCATTATCGACTGCGTACTCCGTCAGTGATCTCACCGGTCGTCCTGCCGCACTTGATGATGGATATGCAGAGGCCCCACTCTTCTACGGGACATTTGCGGCGATCACAGTCATTGCCGCTGGATTGATACTCCTTCCTGGTGCCCCCCTCATAACTATTCTGCTCTGGACCCAAGTTCTCAATGCGGTATTGCTCTTACCGTTGCTCTGCTACATGTTTGGTATCGCACGGGATAGGAGACTGATGGGCGAGTATCGAGCGGGAACTCGGATGCAGAGCCTTTACCTCCTTATTATTGCGATGGTCACCGTCGCCATTGCTGCCATGTTCTGGACGATTGCCAGGTGAAAGAGAGAGGCTGGCTCCCTTCTTATATTGCACTTGGCATTGTCTGGGGATGCTCATTTATCTTTATCAAACTCGGCCTTGAATTTCTCACCCCAGTCGGTGTTGCCTTCGGACGGAGCGCCCTTGGCGCCCTTGCACTTGTGACAATCTCAAAGGCGCGGGGGATTGCACTACCCAAGAGTCCGAAGGTATGGGCGCGTCTCTGGGTTGTGGCGATGCTCCTCAATGTGGTGCCTGGAGTTCTCTTTGCTCTCGCCGAGGTACACGTCACCTCGGTACTTGCCGGAATTATTAACGCAGTCACTCCATTGATGGTCCTTCTGGTAATCATGATCTTTTTCCGCGAGGAGAAGATTCTGGCGCATCACGTCGTAGGCCTCATTCTCGGATTCATTGGCGTGATAACAGTCCTTGGAATCTGGCAAGGTCTGGGGAGCAACCCGATACCTGCCATACTCGCACTTCTGGGTGCAGTAACCTGTTATGGATTTGCTTTCCCATACTCGCGAAAATTTGTCTTGCCTCATAAGTTGCAACCCGAGGCTCTCGCAACCGCGCAGGTTTCACTTGCTGCAATCACACTTCTTCCCTTCTACCTTGTAGACGGGATCGCGAAGGATGAATATCGGCTGGGTCCGGTACTTGCTATGGTGGCACTGGGTGTACTTGGCACCGGTTACGCCTACATATGGAATTTCAAGATCATGGCGGCTGCCGGCAGCGCAATTGCCAGTTCGGTGACCTATGTAACTCCGGTTGTGGCAGTAATTGTGGGAATTATATTTCTTGGTGAGAGGATCACCTGGAACGAACCGGTGGGCGGGCTTATTGTCCTACTTGGCGCTGCAATAGGCCAGGGGAGAGTCAAACTCAATCGAGCTTAAATACTTCGCGGATAGGCCCTAATTCGATTCCGGCCTTGGTGTGATCAGAGTCCTCACCACGGGCCAACTGTGAGGTGTGTGCACGTTCATGCCAACGGTCTTCGATCTTTCCGTACTTCCAGAGAAGGAGCGCAACGATCCAGACAACTGCAAAGAGAGCGACAATGATGTATCCCGCAGAATTCAAATTAAATGATGCTGCGTAATCCCAGAATCCGCCGGTGAGATTAAGTTGCTGGCCGATAACTTGGAGTATTTCTAGACCACCGACAAAGAGTGCGACTGCGACCGAAAGACCAGTAATAACGATGTTGTAGTAGACCTTACGAACAGGCTTTGAGAAAGCCCATCCATAGGCAAAGTTCATAAATGAACCGTCAATGGTGTCAAGGAGACTCATGCCCGCTGCAAAGAAGAGCGGAAGAGAAATGACCGCCCACCACGGCAGTCCTGCGATGACGGTGGAGCCCGCCAGAACAAGTAGGCCGATTTCCGTCGCAGTGTCAAAGCCCAGACCAAAGAGAATTCCGAGCGGATACATTTTCCAACTTGCATCAATTCGACGGGCAATGGGTCCAAAGAATCGCATGAGAAGCCCGCGAGAGTTAAGGTGCTTCTCCAATTCCTCTTCGTTATACATACCCTTTCTCATGTCGACAAAGACGCGGAGAATGGAGACGAGAATGACGAGATTGAGGATTGCGATAAGCATCAGGAATGTACCGCTAACTGAAGCGCCGATGAGACCTGTGTAGTGACGCAGGCTGGAATCTGAATTCTTGAGTTGCGACCCAAGAGCCTTGATTCCAAAATTGAGCAGAATAGCCAGGCCCATGACGACATGAAGGAGGGCGATAAAGCCAAACATGGCGTAGAGGCGGCGCCACTCCGCGCTGCTGAGTTTGGAGCGGAGGCCTTTACGGACTGGATTGAGAGTTATTTGGTTCACTCCAGCCTCCCCTTTCCCGAACTCCCGCTAGATGCGAATGGTTCGCAGATAGAGAGTAAGGGGTAGCACTTGAACTGTCCACTTGAAATGTCGGCAAACTCTCAGCCTCTGCTCAGACCCTACGTTGGATGGGCTCAGCCTCCATCTCTACGCTTAGGGCTCATTCAGGGTAGAGCCCTAGATCGTAGGAGTTTAATTTTGGGAATTTCAGTAGGACGCAAAGTGATCAGCGCTCTCGCTGCCCCCATTCTTTTATTATCCCTCTCACCTTATGCGGAGGGATCGGTCAAGAAGAGCAGCACGTTAAATTGCGGGTGGGATTCGAGTGCCGGGTGGGTGAAGCGGGAGAATCAGAAGGAAGCTGATCCCAATTGGGCAAATGGCATCCGAATGCAGTACAGCGGCGACTTCGGCTCGAAGGAGCGCGATATAACAGTTCCAAAGTGGACCGGAAAGATCGGCGAGCCACAATCAGTGGAAGGTTGGTTTGATTCAACCAGTGCAACGTGCGGCGATCAAGTGGGTCTGCATATTTCTGGCAACGGTGCGCCGGTAAAAATTAGAGTCTACCGAATGGGTTATTACGGCGGTGACGGTGCGCGTTTGATAACTGCAATGAGTACAAAAGCAATCCCTGATTATGGGGTTTCAGGAATTTCATCACCTCCCGAGTCGACTGTCGTTACGCGTTGGCCAGTTGCCTGGATCTTGAAAATTTCAAATGAGACTCCGCCCGGGCAATATCTGATCCGTCTCGATGACGGGGTTGGAGCCTCAACCTTCGTGCCGCTGACAGTTTCGGGTCCAGAGGTAAAGAGTGATCTTACTTTTATTTCCTCGGTCCTGACCTGGCAGGCATATAACCAGTGGGGCGGTTACTCACTTTATAAAGGTCCCGACGGGAGACGGAATACGCGCTCTACAGTTGTATCCCTTGATCGGCCTTACGATGGTGATGGATCGGGCCAATTTCGTTATATGGAATATCCAGTCCTTAAGCTCGCGGAGAAATTAGGGATAGATCTCAACTACATAACCGATATTAACCTTGATAAGAATCCTGAATCACTTCTTGACACCAGTTCGATTCTCTTCGGTGGACATGGCGAGTACTGGACCACCAACATGCGTGCGGCGGTGCGTGCAGCGGTTGATCGGGGGGTCAATCTTGTTTCCCTCGGCGGCAACGCAGCTTATGGCCGCCCGCGGTTGCAAGCCAATGATCGACAGATGGTGATGTGGCGTTCTTCCAGATTAGACCCCAATAAAAATAATCCAGTTCTGGCTACGACAGGATGGCGACAGAGTCCGATTCTAAAACCTGAGTCCACCCTTCTGGGAGCCCAATATGTGGGTCTTGGAGTCAATGGCGACTACGCGATTCCGCATAGAAACCGCTGGCCATTTTCAACGATGACGGGCCCTGATCTACTAAAGAACATAGTGGGTCGAGAGGTGGATTCGCCATTGTACTCTGTGGGACCTCCGGTTGAGACCCTCGCTACGTCAACCATTATTTTTCATCGAAGGCCAATCAAGGTGTTGGCTACTTATTACACCAACTCAAAGAATGCGGGTGTACTTGATATCTCAACAAATGGTTGGGTATGCGCAATTGACGGCGTCTGCCCTTGGCGCCCCGCGATTCCAGCAGAAACTCAGACTGATGCTCGACTCATTACTGAAGAGATCTTGAAAGGATTGGCGAGAGGACCATTGGGAGTATGGCGTCCAGCGATTATCGATATCCCTGAACGGACTAAGGCCAATGTTCTTCCCAGAGTACGCTAGCTAAATGTCCCTAATCGGGTGGCCATTTTTTCTCCTGCTGGCCACGATCTGGCTCTTGCTAAATATTGCCCTAATATATTTTTGGGATAGGTTTCGCGGAAAATCGATTGCCCGAAATGGTCAGAGATTTCTTCTTCTGGTACTCGCCCAACTTCTCTTCGTGATCACGGTAACCGTGGGGATCAATCGGTCAATGGTCTTTTATGGAAGTTGGCGCGATCTATTTGGAGGTTACGAGACGAAGAAGAAGCCAATCACGCAGCTTACCGGCATGAAGGGATCGCCTTTAGCAGGATATATCGACGCGACTCGTGCGAATCCAGACTTCCGTTCGCGTGGGGGTCAATTCTCTTTTCTGCTTACGGGTGCTAAGAGTGGTGTGACTGCCCCCGTTTATATTTTTTTGCCTCCGACATACGGTGCAGATCCGAAAAAGAAGTGGCCCGTACTTGAATTGCTTCCGGGATTTCCGGGAGTACCGACAACGTGGTTTCATGCTCTAGATCTGGCTCGGGCGGTACGGAAGGAGGTATCGACGGGACGTGCCCACGATTTCGTGATCGTGTTGCCAACGATGAGTGTGGCGCCTCCGGGAGATACTGAGTGCACTGATATTCCTGGAGGTTTTCAAGTCAATACTTGGCTCGGAGTAGATGTGCCAAAGGCGGTTATCGAAGGACTCTCCGTAAGCAAGGATCGTAAAGATTGGGCTATTGCCGGCTATTCAACCGGGGGATTCTGTGCGGCAAAGGTGGCTCTCACGCATAGCGATCGTTTCAGTGTGGTAGTACCCATTGCACCGTATTTCACTCCAAGTAGGACGAAACTCTTTGGAGGTTCTGCGGCGGTTCGCGATGCTAATTCCCCGCTGCTATTGGCTCAAAAATTGACACGTCCGATACAGATGCTTCTCGTCGGCACAAAGAAAGATCCGGGAGTTATGGAGGCTATCGCTTCGATGAAGAGAGTCCGTAATCCAAACCTGATCGTGGATCAGCTTATTGATCCAATTGGTGGTCATAGCACCAAGGTATGGAAGTACCAGTTGCCGCGCATTCTTGATTGGCTCTCCGTAAAAATTCCGTAAAATCTACTGAGCGGATTATCCCAGCGAAGTGCTCTTTTTTGATTTCATTTGACGCGAACCAAGGAATGCTTCTGCCCGAAGGGTGGCGAGTCCGAGTTTAGGTAAATCCGAATTCTTTCTAAAAATCAAATAACGGGGGACCCATTCAGGTCGGAATTTTGAATTGAACCGGTAGAGGGATTCCATCTGCAACCATCGCGAGAAGAAAAGTAGAATATTTCGCCATGAACGAATTACCGGGCCGGCTCCAAGTTGCGCTCCCCGTTCGAAGGCCGATCTAAAGGCTGCGAAGTTGAGAGAAATCTGATCTATGCCTGTATCCCGTGCATATTTAATTGTTGCATCAATCATCAACTCGTTGACGCCGGAGTCTGCTTGAGGCGAGCGGCGCATGAGATCGAGAGAGAGTCCCCGCTTTCCCCAGGGAACAAATTGGAGAAGGGCTCTTACCTCCCCATCTTTCGTCGCGGTGACAATTAAAAGATCTGGTTCGTCACTATCTGCAATCCGTCCAAGACCCATCATAAATCCACGTTCTGTCGCGGCACCACGCCATTTTTTCGAATCCTCAGTCAAAATAGCCCGCATTGCCTCCGTCATCTCTGAGGCCCGAAAGATCTCCGTTCTGTAATCCAGTTTGAGGATCCGCCTCGAGGTTTGGCGAACGTTTCGGTACCGAGGACTCTCGGGGTCGTACTCCTTCACATGGACGATTGCCTCGTCTCCAATCTCAAGGGCGATCATCTCCGTCTCGCGGACCCATATTTCTCCTGCTTCCTCACTGCAACCAATGGATCCGGGTGTCCAGCCATTTTTGAGGCAGAGATCAATGAAGGCATGGATGACTGGAGGCCAGGCATCTGGGTTTCCGATCGGATCCCCACTTGCGAGGGCGCACCCGGCCACTACCCGATAGGTGATTGCCGCCTTGCGGGTATGTGACCAGACGACACTCTTATCTTCGCGGAGTGCGAAATAACCAATGGAGTCCCGTTCCCCAAATTCTTCGAGAAGTGCACGCAGGCTCTTCTCGTCCGCTTCGCTCATGTGAGGCTTCGGGGGACTTGGTTGAAGGAGAGGATACATCGCCTCCGAATAGTCGATCAGCTGCCAGAATGAGAATTAAACCGATGAGAAAGCCCATAAAGATCATCTGTCCAAAGACGATTAGCGCACGACTGATTACCCGTCTCACTGGTTTTGCATAAAACTCGTGTCGAATGAGGAATAAGCTGATGAACAAGATGAGGGCTGCGATGGCTTCGACAACATAAAGGCCCTTGAGCAGGTCAAGTGAAATACTTATCAGAAGTAGTAACTGTGTGAGCAGGTAAGCCGCCCTATTTCTCCGGGCGAGTGCGAAAGAGAGAACAATGAGCAAGACGCCGACAATGATTGCTCCGGCTGACGCTAAGTTCGGCCACCACTTGGGGAAAGTTGACTCGAGTAGCCTCAGACGTTGACGGAATGGCTTTGAAACGCTCGAGGCGATGTTGATGGCACCTATAAGAAGCAAGATACGAGCGGCCAGAATTACCTTCCAGCGAGATCCTTCTGGTCTACTCACCCGTTTTAAGCCTTCCCTCAAGTTGTGAGTATAGAGTTTAGTAATGGGGAGGCGGCTATGAGCGACGACGAAGAAGCGGGACAGGACGAACTCGTTACAGAGGAGATGCTCTGGGATCGTATTCCAGAAGTTGAGGGGGCAGAGCGTGCCAGCACGTATTACGAACTTAGTGCGCGTATCTATGCTCGCGGCCAGTACGACGAGGCCTTAGCGTTGGCTGAGACTGCATGTGATATCTATTCAGGCCTCGGTGTTGGGGCATCAAGTGAAGGCCTTGCTCAGGCGTATTCGGCGATTGGGTACAACCTCAATCAGCTCAAAAGGATGGAAGAGGCGGCAACTGCGATGAGCAAGGCAGTTGAGATCCTCCGTACCAATAAGTCGCCAATTGCCTTGGAACTCGCCTGCACCCTCGGCGAGTGGTGGTACTCCTCAAAGAATTATCTCAAAGTTATTGAGACGATGCAGGAGTGCGCCCAAGAGCACTTGCTTGACGGAAATGAAATTGGTGCCGCCAATGACCTCCACCTCATCGGCTGCGCATACCGTGAAATCAAGAATCATGAAGCCGCCATTAGAAGTTTCAACGAGGCACGAGCACTCTTTAAAAAGAACCACGAAGTAATTCATGTTGCGCGATGTGATCAGAAGATTGCTGCCTGCCAGATTGAACTTGGCAATGGCGAAGATGCGCTCATGTCAGCGCGCAAAGCCCTGGATGTATTTGAAACTGCCCACGACCATCGACGTGAAGCTTCTGCTCTTTTTGAGTATGGAAAGGCGCAGATTCTTCTCACTCGTTTAGATGATGGACTAAACACTCTCGAGCAAGTACTTCAGAGCGCAGCTGATGAGGAGCCGCGAAATTTCGAGTTGATCGTGGATGTAGAGAGTCGGATGGCAGCGGTGATGCGTTCGCAGGGCAGGGCCGCAGAGGCAGATGAGATTATTCGACGGCTAGCTACGGTGTCGGCTGTTCTCAACGAGCAGAGCGAGAGCTCCTAAAGCGGCACCTACCGCTGCTATAAGTAGTGGAAGTTCGTGTACGCCGCGAGTCCACATGGCGCCACCCCATATTCCAGCCCCCAGTACGGCAAAATTCATTGATGCCTGAAAGACGCCCTGCGCTCTCCCCCGTTGCTCTTTTTCGCTTAGTCCGGCAATCCAGGCCTTCCCCACACCATCAGTCAGGGCAGGGAAAATTCCGTAGAGCATAAGTGCTAACACGGCTACTGTCTTATTGGTGGTGTATCCGAGGGTGAAGTACGCAATTGCGAATGCAACCAATCCAATTGCATACACGATGTGTGGAGAGAATCTATCTGCAAAATATCCGCCTGGAAATGCCGCTAGCATCGTGACCGAAGTAAAAAGTACATAGGCCCAAACAACTCCCTGCGTGCTAAATCCGATGTCATGCAATCTCAGCAAGAGAAGTACGTCTGGAATGTTGGTGAGTTGGATTAGAACAAGGATTCCGATCGCTCGTCTGAGACTGGGGGGTAATTTTCCGACTTGAGGCTTGGGCGGTTCAATCTTTATTTGAGATCGGGTTCTATCCCTAATGAAGAAGGTGAAACCGGCAGAAACAACTGCGGGAATAATCGCCCACATTGCTACTTTGCGGACATCCCCGTTGAGGAGAGATAGTCCCAATAATGCAATTAGTGGACCAACAACTGCACCTAAATTATCTCCGGCGCGATGGAACCCAAAAGCTTTACCTAAATGCTCCGGTGGAACCGAGTCATGGATCAGCGCATCACGAGGCGTACTACGCAGTCCTTTTCCGATCCGGTCGATCACGCGACCAAAGAAGAAGAGGGGCCAAGCTGTTGCAATGACAACGAAAATTTTTCCAATACCCGCAACTGAATATCCAGCAACAACAAAGGGTTTGCGCCCGACACGATCGCTTGCTCTGCCCGCGTACAATTTTGTAAATCCAGCAGCCGCTTCTGCGAAGCCCTCAATCAGACCGAGGGCGAGAGGTGCAGCGCCGATAACGCCGGTAAGAAGTATCGGAAGGAGCGGGTATAAAAGTTCGCTCGCCGCATCTTGCGCGAGGGAGACGATAGTTAAGATCATGAGGTTACGAGATAGCCAACCGTATTTCATCGCGCTAGTTCCTCTCTAATCTTTTTAAGGTTTCTATTTAAAGTTTCAATGTGGTAGATGTTGTAGAGCCCAGTGGTACATCGCGATGGCTCCGGCGGCAGAGGCATTCATTGAACGTGTCGAGCCATACTGTTCGATCGCATAGAGAACTGAGCAGATTGATATTGCTTCCTCCGACATGCCCGCGCCCTCTTGGCCTAAGAGCAGGA
Organism: Actinomycetota bacterium; assembly: GCA_016195215.1. GTDB lineage: Bacteria > Actinomycetota > Actinomycetes > Nanopelagicales > Nanopelagicaceae > QYPT01. Next base: position 12,757 of record JACPZY010000110.1, read on the forward strand.
CGCACTTCTCAGGAAGTTCTGAACTTTCCAATTTTAATGATCCTGGAACGTTATCAATTCCAATGATGGGGGTGGAGTTTTCCGCGCACCAGAGTGCGAAATCGCTCACAGTCGGGTGGTGGATCACGGTCAGGTATCGATCGGTGACCATTGCGCCTCGTTTATTCCAGTCCCGCTTGCCAACAATGTGTACAGCAGAGAGATTGAACGCATTTGCGGTACGCACGATTGAGCCTATGTTCAGATCGTGTTGCCAATTTTCAATCGCGACTTGCAATTGGTGCCGCTTGCTGTCGAGGTCAGCGACAATTGCCGCAACGCTCCAATATCTGTATTTATTGAGAACATTCCGACGATCGCCGAGTTCGAGCAATTCGGGGTCATATTGGTTACCATCGGGCCATGGCCTTGGATAAGGTCCAACGCCTACGACTGGAAAGAATTCACCGGGGCCAATGGTCGCAGGTGGAAGCATGAGTCGCACTCTAAACTGATTGGTTTAGAAAGGCTATCCATGTTAATTAAGAGGCAAAAGTAAGCAGCACGAGAAGGAGATTTTCATGGGTGCTTTAGCTTGGATTAGCGATGTTTCACTAGCGATACATATTATTTCGATCATCGGCTTGATGGTCCTGCTTCTGATGCAAGTTAATAAGAGTCCTAGACGAATTCACCCTGGTACCTGGCATAGCGCGCTGGCAGCTCTCGTAGCTGGATTAGTAATGGTGGGTATTCGAACTCCCTTACATAACGACGACCCTGAGAAGTGGCCAGCCCTTAACAACGCATGGGTTGGAACGAAGTTTGTGATTTTGATTGCGATATTGGTACTTATTTATCAGAACTTCAAGAAGCCTCAGGTTAAGAATTCAATTTGGGCCGCCCTTATTGCTCTTACAACAGTCAATACCCTTATCGCTCTGTTTCTTTAATCCGCCATATGAAGTTTTCCCCGATTCGCAAGGCCGCAGTACTAACCGTAACTGCGGTAGTTACGAGTATCTTCCCGGCCTCTGCGGCACCGCTCACGACAGCAGCTGATATTTCTAGAGTCTTCGCCCAGATTGCTCTATCGCCATATCTTGCCGAGCCTTCAATGATTCTGATTGATAGAAGTACTGGCGAGGTACTTTTTCAGCAGGATGAATCATCCCCTCGCCGACCTGCATCTATATTGAAGATCCTTTCTGCAGCGACAGCACTGGAATTCTTGGATCCCAATAAGAAATATGTAACGCGTCTTTCGATGGCGGTAGCGCCAAAGACTCTCATTCTGCAAGGCGAGCTCGATCCCTGGATGACTGGGAGTTACGCTGCGGCCAAAACGGATGGTCGCGCCTGGTTGCCTTATCTTGCCAATAAGGCGATTGTGGAATTTGCGGCGAGAGGAGAAGCATCCCTCAAGGAGATTACCGTTAAGCAAGTGGGTCTCTATTCGGGAGATATTTCTTACTTAAGGGGTTACTTTAAGAAAAAGGGCATACTTGCCAAATTTTCGGCGATAAAAGCAAATGAAATTGCTGCCGCTACCGAGCGAGCGATTGCAACAATTACATCGCCATCTGTCAGTGAGATGGTTAAGTTTGCGCTCACATGGAGTGACAACCTACTGGCCGAGAGATTGGCAAGGGCAGCAGCCCGCGCCACTGGATTTACAAATGATGAAGTTGGTGTTGCAAAGGCAATTAAAAAGATGCTCACGACTCTAGAGATAAGCGATGCAGGACTATACGTATACGATGGGAGTGGGCTCTCCAAAAGCGACCGTGTGACGGTCAGACTTATCGCGGACCTGCTTCTAAAGATTCGAGACAATCCTAAGTTCGCTGCCGTCTATGACGGATTGCCGGTCGCGGGGATCTCAGGCACCCTAGAAAATCGGTATCTAAAGACTGCACCGCAAGCAGTTGGGTTGGTCCGTGCGAAGACTGGAACTCTCAACGGCACGGTCTCTCTGGCCGGTTATGTTGAATCTGGAACTCGCGAGTACATCTTTGTCGCCATAGCTGATCGAATAAAGAAAGGCTCCTTGGCGGCAAACCGAGCGCGAGCCACTCTTGATAAATTATTGGGACGGATCACCGCGCCCTTTACCCTGCTCACCCAGCAGCCTCAGTCGCCGTCGGCATCTCCGTCGCCAGAAGGCGGGATGGAGATAGATGGCCTGACTCCGGTCGTAAGCGAGACCGGCGCTACGACTGGCTGAGAAGTCGCGGTGCTCTGAGGAGACGCAGAAATTTTGGGCGTAACCGCTGTTGAATTCTGCATTGGGGCGGATGCCTGGACCGCGGAGGCGATTGCTGTCGGGGCATTTCCGTTCTGGGCAACAATAACTCCCATACCGACGACGAGAAGAGGTGACGCCAAGGCGAGGATACGTGCGGCCCGGTTTACTTTAGGTCGGGCCTGAATCTGATCGGCCTCGGTTAGTTGAAACCATTCGGGTTTTGAATTGATGGAGTGCGCCTCTGGAGTTGTCATAGTTTTCCCTTCTGTTAAGCAGAAGGTACTTATTCACTCTGAGATCCATCTGAGAACGCGACTCAGCGTTGCTGAGTAATCTAGGCGGGTGAGAACCCCAGTGAGCGAAAAGTTGAGCAATGGAGCGGCCATCCGCGGGTATATCGCCCTAATGAAACTGCGAGTGGTTGAACTACTTCTTGTTACGACGCTGCCAGCACTCGTGCTGGCAGAGAGGGGATTGCCACCAATCGGCATCACGGTGGCGACGCTCCTGGGTGGCACCCTGGCGGCCGGCTCGGCCAATGCTTTCAATATGGTGATTGAGAGCGACCTAGATAAATTGATGATCCGCACCTCAAAGCGCCCTCTGGTCACAGGCGTTGTCGGGAAGAAAGAGGCAATTTTCTTTGCGAGCGCCATTGGAATTCTCGCCTTATTAATTTTCTGGATTTTCACAACCCCTCTGGCGACATTTCTGACATTTATCGCAATTGCCTATTACGTCCTGATTTACACAGTCGGTCTAAAGCCGCGCACCGCGCAGAACATTGTCTGGGGTGGAGCGGCAGGTTGCATGCCAGTTTTAATTGGTTGGGCGGCGATCACCAATTCGCTCTCATGGACAGCGGTTGCCTTCTTCATGGTGGTCTTCTTCTGGACGCCTCCGCATTTTTGGGCCCTGGCCATCAAGTACAAGGAAGATTACGCGTCGGCAGGTTTCCCAATGTTGCCAGTAGTGGCTACGAGAGCGCGCGTACGTGGTGAGATGTGGTTTCACACGGTGGCAATGATTATTTCTTCCATTGCTTTAATCGGAATTGCGAAACTTCCCATCTGGGCATTGCTCATCACGATTGCGCTCGGGCTGCTTTTTGCATTCCAACTTCTTCAACTCCGTGAAAGTTCTGACTTTTACGGGAGAGTTGCCGGAAAGATATTCCAGTGGTCGATAAGTTACCTGAGTCTCTTCTCAGTTCTATTGGTGGCTGCGCAACTTATTGGGTGAGTGCCTGCTCGATATCCTTGAGTAGATCTGAGGGGTGTTCGAGACCCACCGAGAGCCGCATAACCGATTCGGTAATTCCCATCTCTGCTTGCACCTCAGGAGTAAGACGGCGATGTGTTGTCGAAGCGGGATGAGTGATGAGGGACTTGCTATCACCAAGGTTATTGGAGATATCAATAATACGGAGTGCATTCATGAATTCAAAGACGCTTTTCTTTCCACCGACAAATTCAATCCCAATTGTTGTGCCGCCGCCCGACATCTGCTTCTGAGCGGTCACGTAATCCTTATGGGATTTCAGGCCCGGGTATCGGACGCTCTTCACCTGAGGACAGGTCTCAAGATATTGGGCAAGAGTTTGCGCGCTATTGCTCATCTTCTCCACGCGCATTGACATTGTCTCAAGCGACTTCAAAAGAACCCACGCATTAAAGGGGCTAAGCGAGGGCCCGGTATGTCGAATAAATGGATTGAGGCTTTCGTGGATGTAAGAGAAACTTCCCAGAACTGCTCCAGCGAGGACTCGACCCTGTCCGTCAATATGTTTGGTCGCTGAGTACATGACGACGTCTGCACCGAGTTCTAAAGGCTTCTGCAGAACCGGCGAGGCCATGACATTATCGACAATCACGACCGCACCGACTTGATGTGCAAGATCGCTGACCATTCTTATGTCGACCACATCAAGCATGGGGTTGCTGGGCGTCTCAATAAATACGGCAGCGGTTGACTTTGAAAGGGCCTCGGCCCAAGCAACCGGATCATTCCCCTGTACCAATTCGGTAGTTACGCCCCACTTGGGAAGAATTTCCATGAGGATGACGTAGCACGAACTAAACATCGAAGC
>JACPZY010000111.1 GCA_016195215.1 Actinomycetota bacterium
ATCTCTCTACGGCCGCACGTGTTGGTTCAAGGAGAATTTCACCTGCATCGATAACGCCACCACCGATGATGACACAGGCAGGATCAAGTACGACAGAGAGCGATGCAATCCCCGCGCCTAACCATTGGGCGATCGTATTAAATGCAGCAAGCGCGACCGCATCTCCATCTCGAGCAGCATCAGTAATGTGCTTGCCTGTTAGTCCCGCCACTGTTCCATCGCCACGCGAAAGTAAATTTCGTGCAACCTCAGGAGAGGCGTTAATCGCCTCGCGGGCATATCGTAATAATGCGTTTCCAGATGCGTATTGTTCGAAACACCCTCGAGCACCACAGCCGCAGAGATGACCCTCGGGTACAACTCTGAGGTGGCCGAACTCGGCAGCAATGCCAAAGGCGCCGCGGTAGAGCTCCCCATTAACGACGATTCCACCACCAATTCCAGTGCCGATCGTGAGCATCATGATCTGCTCTTCACCAACTCCCGCACCGAAACGCGCCTCTCCCCACGCGGCCGCATTTGCATCATTTTCGATGATCAAGGGTAATTTGATGAGTGCGCTCAACTCAGCATCGAGATTGACCCCGTTCCAGCCGGCGATATTTGGCGTAGCCAGCATCGTCTTGCGGTCAGATGAAACAAAACCGGCAGCCGAAATTCCCACACTTTTCACGTCGTTATATTTCTCTATGAGTTCGCGGGCGACATCCGCAATTGCCCGAGTGAGAGCGACTCCCCCTTGGGGCGGCGTATCTCTCCTGGCGCGAGCTAGGACATTTCCATCCTCAGCGACGACTCCGCCAAGTACTTTTGTTCCGCCGACGTCGACGCCTATCGAGTACGACACCTATTTCTCGGCAAATGCCTTGAGTTGAGAGAGGGCGGCATCAATGACGCTCTTCTCTGCCTTATTACGCATCATTGCTGGTACTGGCATCGAAAGTTCGACATGCAATTCGTAGGTCACTTCTGTGGTATCGGAATCCTCTGCTTGGAGAATGTATGCGCCATCCATCGCCGTCAAGAGGTCGGCGTCGGCGAGTGAGAAATTCAATCGTCCTGGAGCTCCACTCCAGTCATACTCGAGGGTAACCCGATCTTTGAGCATACCTGCGTCGACTTTGAGGAGGGCCGAACTGACTTGGCCACTCTCATTCTTGGTGAGGATTTCTACCGATTTGATGGTCGAACTCCACGTTGGGTATGCGGCGATACCAAATAGAAGTTCTTGGACTCGAGCCAGTGGAGCATCGATAGAGATTTTCCCGCTTGATCGCTCAGCCATGTTCATAGGCTACCCCCTCTCCCTTTAGCCACCGACTCGCGCTAGCGTAAGCGCCATGAATGAAGTGACGATCCCTGCCTTGGTGCCCGCAGCTACCGCTGGAAACCTCACCAACCTAGTCGCGGAGCGTGCCTGGTTTGAGCCAGAGAGGATTGTGCTCTCCCGCCCTCTGGGGCAGGGTTGGCAGAGCGTATCCGCCCGAGAGTTTGAGGCTGAGGCACGAGCCACCGCCAAGGGGCTGGTTGCTTCTGGAATTCAAATCGGTGACCGCGTCGCGATCATGGCGCGTACCCGGTATGAGTGGACAATACTCGACTTCGCGATCTGGTTTGCCGGTGGTTGCGTCGTGCCAATTTTCGAGACCTCATCTGCCGAGCAGGTCCAGTGGATTTTGAGCGACTCCGGATCCGTGGCAATCGTAGTTGAAACTCCAACGCACCGTGAGTTGGTCGAGTCAGTTCTGCCAACACATACGAAAAATGTTTGGACGATAACGGATGACGTCCTCCACGTCCTCAGTGAGGCCGGCTCGCATATTTCCGACGCTGAGATCGACCGGCGACGTAACGCCCTTGTTCCAGAGACACTTGCGACCTTGATCTACACCTCCGGAACAACCGGCAGGCCAAAGGGAGTGCAACTCACCCACTCAAATTTCCTAGCCGAATGTGGGAATGTTGTACAAGGCGCACCAGATTTATTCCTTAACCCAGATGGCTCTACCTTGCTCTTCTTGCCCGTGGCTCATGTCTTCGGACGGATGGTGCAAATTGGCGCAGTTGCTGCAGGACTTCATATGGCGCATTGCGGTGACCCTGCGGGTCGACTGGCAATTGATCTGGGAACTTTCAAACCCACCTTTGTTCTCGCCGTTCCGCGAATTTTTGAAAAAATTTATAACGGCGCAGAAGCCCACGCAGAAGCTGATGGTAAAGGGCCAATATTTCGTCGGGCAGCCGCAGTCGCGATCGCATATAGCAGAGCATTGGATTCAGGAAAGATCTCACTCCCTCTTCGTTTGAAGCACAGACTCTTCGACAAACTCGTATTCTCAAAAATAAGAACAGGCATGGGAGGCAGAGTCGAGGCTGCGATTTCCGGTGGTGCCCCCCTCGGAGAACGCCTCGGTCACTTTTATCGAGGCGCGGGAATTCGAATTCTCGAAGGTTACGGTCTCACCGAAACCACTGCCGGTGCCACACTCAATCTGACGACACGCCATCGAGTCGGATCTGTTGGGCAACCAATTCCTGGAACATCGGTCCGAATTGCTGATGACGGAGAAGTTCTCATTAAGGGTCCGATTGTGATGCGTGGTTATTGGCAGAACGAAGAAGCGGATAAGGAAGTTTTTACTGACGATGGCTGGTTCAAATCCGGCGATCTCGGTCTCATCGATGATGACGGATACCTCTTTATAGTCGGGCGGAAAAAGGAAATAATTGTTACTTCGGGAGGAAAGAATGTGGCCCCAGCCGTTCTTGAGGACCGCCTCCGCGCCCATGCACTTGTGAGCCAATGCCTTGTCGTCGGAGATAATAAACCATATATCGCAGCCCTCGTGACCCTCGATCTCGATGCCTTGAAGCCATGGGTTGCGATTCATAAAAAGGAATGGACCACCGTTGCTGAATTGGCGAAAGATCCCGACCTCATCGCAGTTATCCAGACCGCAGTTGACGAAGCCAATAAAGCAGTCAGCCGAGCCGAGTCAATCCGTAAATTCACAATTCTTCCGGTTGATTTCACAATTGCTGGAGGCCAACTCACCGCGAAGCTCTCGATCAAGCGGCATGTCGTCGCAAAAGAGTTCGCCAGTGATATTGAAGCTCTTTACGCCTAAATCAAGTCAATGACCATCAGCGAGCGGCACCGCATTGCTCAAGAATTGCACGATGGAATTGCACAAGATCTTGTTGGAATTGGATATTCCATAGACCTTCTTCTAGCGCAGGAAGATGAGTCTAGTGAGGCAAGAACGGCTCTGCGAACGCTTCGTTTTACGGTCACTGACCTTATCGAAAAAGTTCGTCAAGAGATTTTCAAACTTCGCCAGCAGAGTGACCTAGGGCTCTCCGACCGTATTCAAAGAGCCGTAGAGGAGATTTGCGAAGGACTGGAGATTCATTCCTCACTAGATTCATTCCCTGCGCTTGCAAATTTCGATCTCACTTATCAAGTGGAACGAATCGCCGTCGAAGTTTTTCGCAATATTGCAGCACACTCTCGGGCTAAGACCGTCTGGGTAACTTTAATCTGCAAAGGAAAGGTTGCAGAATTAATCATCCGAGACGATGGGATCGGTGGTCTTATCGAACGAGAGGATCATTATGGATTCTCAGGGCTTCAAGAGCGTGCCCAGATAATTGGGGCGACATTGGAATCTCAATCATCTACTACTGGCACTCAGATCCATCTACGAATTCCCATTGAGCAATAGATTTCCCGGAAGATATGGAGAAGATATTGGTAACCGTCCTGCTCATTGACGATCACCAAGTGGTGCGAGACGGATTGCGTTCGAGCCTCGAGAGAAACGGATATTCAGTTATCGGTGAAGCTGCCTCAAAAAAAGAAGCTATCGCCCAAATTGCTCATAAAGACCCTCAAGTGATTATCGTTGATTTGAATCTGCCTGATGGGAGTGGATTGGAAGTAGTTTCCTGGGCCAGGAAAGTATCTGACACCATTGGGATCGTTGTTCTCACTCTCAATGATGGTGACGAACATCTAATTGCATCCTTACAATCAGGAGCCAGCGCATTTGTTCTCAAAAGCGCTGCAATCACTGAAGTCATCTCAGCCGTTGCTCACGCAGCTGCGACTCATCTCCGTTTTTCCGCGAAGGGCCTTCAATCGGCACTGGCACGCAGAGAGGATGGTTTTGGATTAACGAGCAGAGAATTGGAAGTACTCGCACTTCTGCCCAAAGGGCAGAAGTCCTCACAGATCGCAACTGAACTTTTCGTGAGCGAAGCAACCATCAAAACTCATCTCGCCTCTATTTATCGAAAACTGAGTGCATCGAATCGGACCGAAGCAGTTGTAACGGCGATCAAGCATGGCCTGATCGCTTAAAGTTTTAGGATCTGCGCAAATCTCTCTGACCAGGACTGCCAAGACCACTGGGTCTCTGCCCACGCTCTACCCTCTATACCCATCTTCATCGCTCTATCAGGATTCTCAAAGAGTTCGATAATCGCACGAGATATCTCTTCCACCCTGTTCCCATCAACTAGAACACCAGTCCTACCCTCAATGACTGCATCCGGGGCGCCACCCGATCTGCCAGCAATAACCGGCAACCCACACGAACTAGCTTCGAGATAGACAATCCCCAAACCTTCAACCTCAAGTCCTCCAAAGCGAGAGCGGCTCGGCATGGCAAATACATCTCCAACTCCAAAATACTGTGGCAGTTCTGAGAATTGAACACGGCCGACGAATGTAACCGCCTCAGTGACGCCATTCTTACGCACCAGATTTTTTAAGTGCTTTCCATAGGAACCTTCTCCAACTATGAGGAGATGCGCATTGGGAATTGAAGCCCGAATCACTGGCAGGGCCTCGATAAGGCGATCTTGTCCTTTCCGTCTGACTAGTCTTCCAACGCTGACTACTACCTTCTTTCCCTCCAAGCCGAGCGTGGTTCGCAATTGGGCCGCATCATTACTGGCCGAGAAATGATCAACATCAATGCCGGGTGCAAGTTGGACCAGAGCAGCACGCGCTTTTGATGAAAGCACTCTAGAAATTTCCCTCTTGGTGAACTCTCCTAAGTAGGTAAGTGCATCAACCGAGTCGCCAATGCGCCGTAGAGCTAAAGAGAAGGGAAATACCTTGGCCCACCAGACTTCATGGCCATGTGTGATGGCAACAACGCGCGAAACCCCTGCCCGCCGGACTCCCCTAGCAAGAAGAGCCAGAGGTGCGGCAGCGCCGAAACAAGCGACCTCCGCTTGCGAACTCTGCGCCACTCTCTTAACGGCCCTCGAAACGCGGAGTGTCGGGAGAAGTACTTTTGCACGATCGCGAATAATTTCGACTCCATAATTATCAAGCCAGGAACGATCGTACCCAACAGTCTCCTCCTGCTTAGATGTATAAACCAGGACCGAATTCTTGGGGAGATTCTCAATCAGCCCAATGATGAAGGACTCTATCCCTCCGGAACGTGGACCAAAATCATTGGTGATGAAGAGAATCTTTCTCATTTAGAAAGGTCGAGCCGCTACAAGAGGGAGTCGAACGAAGCTTGCGGTACGGCAAGGGGTGCACTGGCCGCCTTTGGGATCTTCATCTGGTCAGGCTAACGGGGTGTCGGAGCCGACTCAACCTCAGAAAGAAAGGAGCCACGGCTGTGGATTAGCTCTGACCAGCCGCCAGAAAGCGCAGCGGCCGGAGAATTCCACGGGAGGAGAGGAGTTCGATCGCCCCAGCCGTCTGCTCGCTTACCTCAGAGATGCCGTTCTCGGCTCCCCCCAGAAGGGTTGAGACCACGCAATCTGAACAGGCTATCTCACGCATGATACAAGTTTCGCAAGTGATCAACATGAGCAGACGGTACCAAGGAGCACTGACATTTTTGGGGTCAAGTTATGGTTGCTCCTATGGGAGTCAGGGCAACCCTCGTTATGGGCGCCGATGGATCGACATCATTCCTTGGGAGTTCAGATGGAATTACCAGCCCCGAGGACCGCCAGCAGTTCTTGGCAAGGAGACGCCAGAGCGATGTCATTATTATTGGCGGAAATACCGCCCGTTACGAGCGGTACCGCTGGACGCCCGTGCCACTGATCATTATTTCTCACACATATCCTGAAATGGCCGGCCAGAACCCTAAGGCGCAGTGGTGGAATCTATCTCCGGTGGAAGCGATTGCGCGTGCGTCAAAGGAGTTCGGACCATCTGTTTTTGTTGAAGGTGGCGCGTCGATGATCCAGGAGTTGCTCTCCGTTGGTGCTATATCGCATCTCGATTTAAGCATTACACCTGCACGTGGTGGCGAGAACCGAGTCGACTCATCCAGTCTCCTCGCGCATTTCAAAGAAATAACCAAGACCGAAAGAAACGGCACGATTTTCTACAGTTGCATGGAACCCGTCACGTTACAGAAATGATGGCGACTCCTGCGATAGCAAGCACGATACCTACATACTGAATTCGATGAAGTCTCTCGTGCAAAATCTTGAAGGCCAGGACAGCTGTCATTATCGGAAATAGTGATCCGAGAACCATAACCATTGAAACAAGGCCTCTTGTTGAAGCGATTCCAAGTAAAACATTGGCAGCAAAATCGGCCGCACCTATAAAAGCCAGCCGGGGCAAATCCTTTTTACTCAGACCGCCCAGTGTTCGGTACTTGAGGGCAAGCGCTGCTGATATTAGAAGCGTTGTAATGCGCATCATCACCATTGTCATCAATGCGCTTGAGAGAGACCCGCGGGCCATGAATGTGAGAGCTATACCGAAACCCGCGGCCGCACCAAATGATAGAAGTAGAGGGCGAATGGGAAGTCCGTGCGAAATTTCAGGGCCACTTGCGCAGAAAGCACCCACCAACGCGATTGCTATCCCCATGCCCTTGGATAAGGGAAGACTTTCGCCGCCGATTAATGCAACCGTGACGGGAATAATCGCGCCGAGCGAACTGATCGGAGAAACAACTCCCATTCTGCCAGTGGAGAGTCCGGCATAGAGAGCGACCAGTCCAAGGTAAACAGTGATTCCGGCAATTACCGCTGGATAGAAATAACCGGTAGCTCCAAAGGCGGGGGCACGCCACTCTCCAGAAATGAGAACAATTCCCAGGCCGACTACCAACCCCAGAGCCTGCGAGGCTCCAGTAACGGCAATGGCAGGAAATTTCTTTGCCAATCTCCCGCCCTCGAAATCGGCGCTGCCCCAGAGGGCGCTGGAAAAAAGTGCGAGAATTAAGGCCATGTGGGCTAGGTTACCGCCCTGCCTCCCACCTATGTGCGCTCGTTCTCCATACAGTGAGGTAGTGGATTCGCGGGAGTTTGAGGCGGTTGTAAAGACTTTACGGTCGTTTACACCCCGTGCAGAAATTCTCCTGGAGGAAGTTCCTCCGCCTCAAAAATTGGCAACTCATGCATTCGCTTTCTCTGCCGATGTGAGTAACGGCTCTCCCGATGATAACGAGGACGAAATTGCTTCAGGACGGTTCGTTCTCTTGCACGAGCCCGGCGGACAAGAAGCATGGGAGGGCGAGTACCGGTGTGTGACCTATGTGCGCGCAGACGTCGACATGATAATGCAGGAAGATCCGCTTTTACCCGAAGTTGGTTGGAATTGGTTGCTTGAATCACTGACGCGCGCCGGTTGCCATTATGTGGCCGCAAGTGGAACCGTGACACGTGTTGCCAGTTCTTCATTTGGAAAATTATCCCTTCGAAGCGACAAAGCAGAGATAGAGATACGCGCTTCCTGGACCCCCATCCTCTCTAAGAGTCAAGATATTGGCTCTCATATAAATGGCTGGTGCACGCTTCTTGCTGAAGTCTCTGGACTGGCTCCGATCCCCGAGGGCATATCAGTAATTAATCCGCCGCCTATCCGTGGCTCCCGTTAATCGATGACTGAGGAATTTATAGATCACGTAACAGTGGCAATACCGCTCCTTGCTCCCTCCGATGGAACACCTCCTGCGATCACAACTGAGTCCGAACTCGAACACGCCGTCGCGACACTTGCATCTGGCTCGGGTCCTTTTGCCATTGACGCCGAACGCGCGTCAGGTTACAAATACAGTTCGAGGGCATACCTCATACAGATAAAACGTACGGGCGGCGGACTCCATCTCATCGATCCAATCCCATTTGCATCACGTGCACCGGAGAAGGTCCATCCCCTCTTTGAACTTCTAAATAAACTAATAAATACGGATGAAGTTATTCTCCACGCGAGTACGCAGGACTTACCTTGTCTGCGCGAAGTTGGAATCCTCCCTTCGAAACTTTTCGACACTGAATTGGGCGCACGAATAGCCGGACTTCCACGTGTTGGACTCGGCGCACTCGTTGAAACTCTGCTCGGCATTTCCTTAGCGAAAGAACATAGCTCTGTTGATTGGTCAGTGAGGCCATTGCCTCTGGACTGGCTTAATTACGCTGCTCTCGATGTCGAACTGCTGATTGAACTGCGCCAGAAAATTGCTGAATTACTGCAAGCACAAGGAAAATTAGAGTGGGCTGCTGAAGAATTTGAGGCTATCTTGAATTCCTCGGCTCCGGAACCCAGAAAAGATCCCTGGCGAAGAGCCTCTGGCATTCATAAAGTTAAAAATCGCAACCAGTTGGCAATCATTAAATCGATCTGGCTGGAACGTGACACCCTTGCCCGACACTTGGATATCGCACCTGGAAAATTGCTCTCCGATTCGGCAATCATGGAACTCTCCCTCCGCAGACCAGAGGACAGGAAAGAAATGGAGAAAGCGCTCCGACCTTTGGGTGCGCGAGCGCGCTGGTTCGAACATGCCACCAACTGGTTGGATGCCATCCAATCTGGCAAGGCAACGCCAGAAAGTCAGTGGCCACCGCTACGTGCCGATGGAGATTCCATGCCACCGGTAAAAATATGGCGAGAGAAGTTCCCACACAAATTTGCCCCACTCTCACACGCCCGCGCCAGCCTTGAGAAGCAAGCCCAAGCACTTTCAATTCCACTGGAGAACCTCATCTCCCCCGATCTTCTCCGTCGAATCTGTTGGATGCCGCCGGAGGGTGCCACGCAATCCCTCCAGGTTGAGGCTGTAAGGCAAGCACTCTTGGAGCGTGGAGCCCGACTCTGGCAAGCCACGATCATCGCTCCACTCCTGGCCCGCGCCCTCCTGGAGCGTGAACCAATCCAACAGCCAGAGATTGAGAAGCCGCCAGAGATTGAGAGGCAGAGAGATAACTCTCCCTCAGGGGTGTGACCAGAATTACGCAACAGTTGAGTTGTGAAATTCTCTTTGAGAGGTTAAATTGAGCGCATGTTAAGTACATTCATTATCGCGATGCGCGAAGGTCTTGAAGCAGCTCTCATTATCGGTATCCTCCTGGCATATGTGGTGAAGACCAATCGCTCCCATCTGCGCACCCCCCTCTGGGTGGGTGTCTCTCTTGCAATTGCTCTCAGCCTTGGCCTTGGTGCCATCCTGAGTTTCACCTCCAGCGAGCTGGCCCCCGGTGCCGAAGAGGCATTTGCGGGCTCTCTCTCAATCGTTGCCGTTGCCCTCGTAACCTGGATGGTTTTCTGGATGAAGCGGACGGCGCGAACTCTCAAAGATGAATTGGAGAGGAAGGTCGATCACGCTGTAGGCATGGGAAGCATTGCGATGGCCCTCACCGCTTTCGTGGCCGTTGCACGCGAAGGTATTGAAACTTCTCTCTTCATTTACACCAACTTCAAGACGGTGAAATCTTCCTTTGCCCCATCAGTGGGCCTGATTCTTGGCCTGGCTGCAGCAGTTGGCCTGGGGTATCTGATGTATAAAAAGACGGTCCATTTTGATCTGGCTCAGTTTTTCAAAATCACTGGAGTCGCCCTCATTGTCGTTGCTGCCGGCGTTCTTGCCAACGGATACGGCGACCTCCAAGAGACGGGCTGGCTTCCTGGTGCAGGTTCCATTGCGTGGAATATTGATTCCTGGCTCCATCCAGATTCATTTATCGCCAGCGTGCTGGCGGGTTCCATCGGTTTCTCGACTACTTCCACCTGGTTGCAAGTTGGAGTCTGGTTCCTCTACCTGCTCACAATTCTTGCCGCATATATGGCACCTGCAGTAACGAAGAAGAAGTCGCACGCCTAGAAGATTGACTAGAAGATTGAGGAGTTATCTCGGCTCTTTTCGAGTACCTTTTTTATCTACTCACAGGTAACCTTCTATCACCGTGACCCTGAGCCAGGTTGATTAGAGGAATCCTTATGTCTAAGTCAGTCGTTCTTGTTGATGCCGTTCGAACACCTTTCGGAAAAGCTGGCAGCCTCTATTCAGAAACACGAGCCGATGATCTCATGGTCCGCGTTTTACGTGGTCTACTTGAACGAAATCCCAAAGTCTCCCTCAAAGATATTGATGATGTCGCAATTGCGGCCGCAACACAGACCGGTGATCAAGGGATGAATATTGGTCGTAGCGTCGCCCTTCTCGCTGGTCTTCCCAACACTGTCCCTGGATATTCTGTTGACCGCTGGTGCGCCGGGGCATTAACTGCAGTCACAACAATCTCGGGAGCGATTGGAATCGGAGCATATGAGATTGCCATTGCCGGTGGAGTTGAACATATGGGTAACCACCCCATTGGAGATGGTTTAGATCCAAACCCACGCTACCTAGCGGAGAAAATCGTGGAGACCGATGCGCTTGCAATGGGCAATACTGCCGAGCGTTTACATGATCGCTTCCCCCACCTCACTCGGGAGCGTGCCGACAGATATGCATTGAATTCACAGATCAAAACTGCCAAGGCATACCATGAGGGAAAGATCCAACGCGATCTCATCCCCGTTGCGGCTCGCAGTGCAGAACTTGGCTGGGGCATCGCAACCGTCGATGAACCTCCTCGCCCCGGTACCACTTTTGAAGCATTAGCCGGCCTGAAGACACCTTTCCGCCCCGCAGGTCGGGTGACTGCCGGAAACGCCGCTGGTCTCAATGACGGAGCAACTGCGGCCATTCTTGCCAGTGAGGAGAAGGCGGTTGAGTTAGGCCTCACCATCAAAGCGCGACTCGTAACTTTCGCCTTTGCGGGAGTG
>JACPZY010000112.1 GCA_016195215.1 Actinomycetota bacterium
CCAGCGCTGCCAAATCCTCATCGTTGGTGACATCAAGTTCAATGACAGGTGCTGGCTTGGGAAGTCGTCCGGCGATTCTCTCCGTAAGACGAAAAACACGACCATAGGAACTCAGAACGACATTGGCGCCTTCCTCTTGTGCTAGACGCGCAACATGGAAAGCAATGGAGGCCTCAGTAAGTACACCAGTAACCAATATATTTTTCCCGTTGAGAATTCCCATACTAATGCCCCATTCCTAGTCCACCATCTATTGGTATTACCGCACCTGTTATGTAAGACGCTTTATTTGACGCGATAAAAGCGACAACCCCCGCAATTTCCTCGGCCGAACAGAACCTGCCCAATGGGACGGATGCTGCGATCTCATCGCGTCGCTTGGCATCGAGTTCTGCAGTCATATCTGTCTCAACAAAACCAGGTGCCACCACGTTTGAAGTGATTCCCCGACTTCCCAATTCTCGCGCGAATGATCGGGCCATTCCAACAAGTCCTGACTTGCTCGCTGAGTAATTCACTTGGCCTGCGGAGCCAATACTTCCAACAACGGATCCTACAAAAATGAGTCGCCCTCTTCTGAGTTTGAGCAATCCGCGGGTTGCACGACGGGCAACTCTGAAAGCGCCAGTGAGATTGGCATCAATTACCTCCATAAAATCTGCATCGCTCATTCGCATAACCAAGATGTCCTTTGTGATTCCTGCGTTGGCGATGATTACTTCAGGTACTCCATACGCCTTCTCAATCTCCGTAAAAGCCTCTTCAACGCTCTGAGTCGACGTCACATCCATCTGCACGGAGGGCAAACCCGCAGGTGGTCTACCTGAGCGGTAGGTAATAACAGCTAGGAATCCTTGAGCCCTAAGCTCTGTCGCGATGGCAAGGCCGATCCCGCGATTACCACCGGTTATGAGTGCGATCGGTTGGGTCATGGCTAGAACCTACTGGCTACCCCTGCGTAAATGAGAATTTCCACGCCGTATCACGCCATTTCTACCTGAACCGGCAGGGGAAAGGCCAGTAAGAAATTCTCATTAAGGGCGCGTAGGGTTGGGCTATGGGCGAGGAAATTCATGACATCACAAGCGCCCAGAAAGGGCTGAGCAACGATCTACCGAGTCGCCAACGACGTTACTTTATCTCGATGATGATCCGCACTGCTTGCTTTATAGCAACCGTGCTGCTTCCCAGCCCTTTTAGATGGTTTGCTTTGGTCGGTGCATTACTTCTCCCCTACATCGCAGTTGTCATGGCCAATGCAGGAAGAGAAACAATCGCCCCAGGTTCCGCTGTGATTGATGATCAAACTAAAAGCATCTCCTAAGGTTCGTGGGAAGGAGTCCCACGCCCTCCTTACAACCCTCGTAGCGATCGTCCTGATTGCGCTATTCCTCGTGGCAAGCCATTGGCAGTACGCACGTGGGGTGGCACGTCATCAGAGAAATGTGCTCATCGCCTCGCAATCGGTTCTACCGCCGACGACCTTGAGTCTGGTTGAGAAAAAGATTGCCTCCGCCGAATGGCGAAAAGTTGAGGTTAAAGGGAGATTTGACCCAGCACGCCAGATACTTCTGCGAAACCGATACTTTGATGGAAAATATGGATTCGACTTGCTCACACTTTTCACCGATACTGCCAATCGCTCATTTTGGGTCGATCGCGGATGGATCGCGCCGGGAAAATCGGCAGGAATTGCACCAACTCTTCCACGCACTTCGACCTCACTTGTCTCCCTCATCGGAAGAATTCGCAAAGACCAATCCCTACCGCAAGGATCCTTTTTCGCAATATCCCCGGGAAATCGAAACCTCATAGCAAAGTGGAATGCCCAGAGCGGAATTCAAATTCAGAGTGAAAAATTCTACATAGACCTTCTCTCTTCATCAGATTCGCGGATGACACCGAGTGTTCCTGTCGAACTACCTGAACTTTCGGACGGTCCACATATGGCCTACGCCCTTCAATGGCTCTTCTTTGCGGGTTTGGTTGTCTACGGTCGTCTACTCCTGCGCCGCGCTCGATAAATCTTGTCTCTCATAGAGGTCGCTATACAAGCCATCGGCAGCCACAAGTTCCTCATGCGTGCCGCGCTCGACAACTGCCCCCTTCTCTAAAACCAGAATCTGATCGGCTTCCATGACCGTACTCAATCGGTGTGCAATGACAATACTTGTTCGTCCCGCTAGTGCCGTACGCAATGCCTCATGCACAAGAGCCTCGTTCTCGGAATCCAAGTGCGCCGTTGCTTCATCTAAAATGACAATCGAAGGTGACTTGAGCAGTAGTCGAGCAATTGCCAACCGCTGCTTCTCGCCACCCGAGAGCCGGTGACCTCGCTCTCCCACCATTGTTTCCAAGCCGTTGGGCAAACTCTCGATCAAAGTCCAGATCCGGGCAGCCTCACATGCGCTCTTCATCTCTTCATCAGTTGCATCTTGCTTTGCGTAGCGAAGATTCTCCGCGATCGTGTCATGGAATAAATGAGCATCCTGCATGACGACTCCTATTGAATGACGGAGACTCTCGAGTGTGAGATCTCGAATATCCCCCCCTCCCACTAGGATCGCGCCTGAAGTCACATCATAAAGTCTGGGAATTAGCGCGCTAATTGTGGTCTTACCGGCTCCGGATGGTCCCACTAGCGCAGTCATAGTCCCAGGTGCGGCTATAAATGAGATACCGCGGAGCACCTGGCCACTCGGAACAGTTTCGGGCTTAGAAACCTTCTCCAATGAAGCGAGTGATATCTCGTGAGCCTGCGGATATGAAAAGTCCACATTCCTAAATTCCACCGCGAGATCAGTCTGCGAAAGAACTTTGGCGTCGACGCGATTCTCAACCATTGGAATTAAGTCCAGTACTTCGAATACTCGCTCAAAAGAGACGAGCGCAGTCATCACATCAATTCGTACATTGGACAGCGCAGTCAAAGGCCCATAGAGGCGGGAAAGAAGAGCCGTAATGGCCAGGAGCGTACCGACGGTCACGCCACCTGAAATGGCAAGGTGTCCGCCGATACCATAAGCAAAGGCTGTAGCTACCGCTGCAACGCTAGTGAGGGCCACGAAGAAGAGGCGGTTAAGGAGCGCAATCGATATCCCGATATCTGCAACACGTCTGGCTTTCGAAGCAAAATACTGGTGCTCCCTCTTTGGCTCTCCATAGAGCGCCACGAGCATCGCACCCGAAACATTGAAACGCTCCGTCATCGTGCTGGACATTTCAGCGTTAAGTTGGAAGGACTGGCGAGTAAGGCCCTGTAATTTCTTTCCTACCCACTTCGTAGGGAGAAGGAAGAGCGGAAGAAGCAGCAGCGAAACGATGGTGATCTGCCACGATAAAACCAACATCGTAATGAGAACTAGAATGAGACTTACCACATTGCTTACGACACCGGAGAGAGTCGCCGTGAATGCTTGCTGTGCACCGATGACATCCGAGTTTATTCTGGATATGAGCGCACCAGTTTGCGCACGAGTAAAAAATGCAATTGATTGACGCTGAACGTGAGCAAAAATCAATGAACGAAGATCATAGATCAAGCCTTCGCCAATGCGAGAGGAGAACCACCGACCTATGACGCTCATGAGCGAATCAGCAACCGCTAATAGGCCGACAAATATCGCAAGTCGTGTGACGAGTGCCCCATTGCGTGGGATAACTCCCTTATCGATCAATTGGCGCAGCAATAAAGGTGTTGCGATTACTAAGACGGCGTCGATTACCACCGTGAGAAGAAAGAGAACAATCTGCCATTTATACGGCTTCGCAAATGACCCAATTCGCTGGATCGTGCCTGGCTTTAGTTTCTGGTTCTTCACAGACGGATCGGCCATCATCGACCGAAAAGACATCCAGCTCGCTTGGTTGGACATTAACTAAACGGTAAAGCCAAGAGCGCGAAGCTGCTCTCGTCCATCATCAGTAATTTTATCTGGTCCCCAAGGCGGCATCCAAACCCAGTTAATCCGTACATCATCTGTCAAGGGTGCAAGCGCGGCACGAGTCTGATCCTCTATGACGTCTTGTAGAGGGCAGGCGGCCGAAGTCAGTGTCATGTTCAAGATTGCAATATTGCTCTCGTCAATCATGACGTCATAAATCAGACCCAAATCCACGACATTGATGCCGAGTTCGGGGTCGACAACATCTTTCATTGCCTCCGTCACGTCATCGAGCTTTGCAACCATTCTCATTCCCTCCAGTTACCTACTTTAGCAAGCCGAGCCTAAATATTCTTTCTATAACTTACTTCGTACAATCTACTTTGGACTACCTACCTTGAATCTGTACCGATGCATCCTTGAAAGCCATCCAGCCTAAAAGGGCGCACTTTATTCGAGCGGGATATTTGGAAACACCCGAAAAAGCCAGTGCATCCTCAAGCACTTCTTCATCCCCCGTTTGAGTCCCCTTGCTCTGCATCAGCGAGACGAAGGAATCGAGAATCGGTCCAGCCTCCTCCAAAGTCTTTCCACTCAGAAGACTTGACATGACAGAAGCGCTAGCCATCGATATGGAGCAGCCAACTCCATCCCATGAAATATCTATCAGATGATCGCGCAAGGAGAGATTGAGTGTGATTTCGTCACCGCAATTTGGATTTACGTGATGCACCTGAACATCAGATTTCTCAGAAAGACCTTTATGCTCTGGCCTTTTGTAGTGGTCAAGAATAACTTCTTGATACAGGCTGTCGAGTTGCATCAACGGCTACCAAAATATTCCTGGGCATTGGCCACTCCGGCTATGAGCGCATCTACATCTGTCTCATCGTTATAGAGGTAAAAAGATGCGCGCGTGGTGGCATTAACGCCAAGTTTGCGAGTAAGTGGCCAGGCGCAGTGGTGCCCCGTTCGCACTGCGATGCCCTGGCTATCTAAAAACTGTCCCATGTCGTGAGGGTGAATATCCTTCACCGCAAATGAGACAATGCCTCCGCGCATATCCAATCCGCGAGGACCAAAAATTTGAACATCCTTATTCTCTTCAAACCCCTCAAGCAGGCGACTCGTCAGGGCAATTTCATGATCATGTATCTTGTCCAGTCCGATAGTGGTCAAGTAATTGAGAGCCGCACCAAGCCCAACGACTTGGGCCATATTGGGTACCCCTGCTTCAAATTTTCGAGGAACAGCTGCCCAAGTCGAATGGGCCATTGTCACCGACTCAATCATCGAACCACCGAATAGAAATGGTGGAAGTTCATCCAGTAACTCTCCGCGGCCCCAGAGGACCCCTACTCCCGTTGGGCCAACGCTCTTATGTCCGGAAAAGGCCAGGAAATCCACGCCGAGTTTCTCGACATCAACCTTCATGTGCGGAACCGACTGGCATGCATCTAAGACGACAACTGCGCCGACATCATGAGCTCGGGCGACTATCGCCTCAAGCGGGTTGATCGTCCCTAACACATTGGACTGATGTGTTAGAGCCACGACTTTCGTGTCAACTGTGATCACCGATTCGATATTTGAAAGATCAAGCCGCCCGAACTCGTTTAGCGAGAACCAGGCGAGCTCGGCGCCAGTGCGCTTAGCCAATTCCTGCCACGGAACCAAATTGGCGTGATGCTCCATTTCAGAAACAACTATCCGGTCACCGGCCTTGAGGTGAAAGCGATTTCCTGAGTCTGCATTGCCAAATGAATATGCAAGAAGATTGAGGCTCTCAGTCGCGCTCTTTGTAAAGATAATCTCATCGACGTCTCCGCCTAAGAAGTCGGCAACAATAAAACGTGCACTTTCATAGGCATCGGTTGCCTCTTCTGCGAGTTGATGTGCACCTCGATGAACTGCAGCGTTATTCCTGCGGTAAAAATTGGCTTCTGCTTCAATGACACTATTTGGTTTCTGACTTGTAGCACCGCTGTCCAAATAAATGAGACGCATATCTCCACGGATTACCCGCTCAAATATAGGGAAATCCTTCCGTATGAGAGAACCGTTGAGAGTCATAGTGATTTGGGAGGCCATTTAGCTCACGGCGTACTCGGCGTACCCGTCCTCTTCCAATTTGTCCGCTAATTCAGGTCCGCCTTCTTCGACAATGTGACCATTTGCAAAGACATGAACGAAATCTGGTTTGATGTAACGCAGAATTCGGGTGTAGTGGGTAATAAGTAAGACGCCAAGATTGTTCGCCTCTTTCGCCCGATTCACACCTTCAGAAACTATGCGGAGTGCGTCCACATCTAGGCCAGAGTCTGTTTCATCCAAGATCGCAATCTTCGGCTTGAGCAACTCCAACTGCATGATTTCGTGTCGCTTCTTCTCTCCACCAGAGAAACCTTCATTGACGCTTCGCTCGGAGAAAGCAGGATCCATGTTCAAGGCGTTCATCGCAGCCTTCACTTCCCCAATCCAGGTTCGCAGTTTCGGAGCTTCTCCACGGAGAGCAGTGGCGGCGGTCCGCAAAAAGTTTGAAACGGAGACGCCGGGCACCTCAACTGGGTACTGCATGGCGAGGAATAGACCAGCCTTGGCCCGCTCATCCACCTTCATCGCTAGGACATTGGCGCCATCTAAAGTGACCGTGCCACCCGTAATCGTGTATTTAGGGTGACCAGCTATTGAATACGCCAGAGTGGACTTGCCTGAACCGTTTGGTCCCATAATCGCATGCGTCTCTCCAGATCGAATTGTGAGGTCCACACCCTTTAAAATCTCGATTGCCCCTTTTTCCGTGATTACCGAAACTTCAAGCCCCCGGATATCTAATGTGCTCATCTTCTCCTCTTTCCGTATCGGTATTCGTTAAATTTCAATGCTGACGCAGTCATCAGCTATTCGAACTTGAAAAGTCTTTACGCCCTGTGTCGCCGGAAGAGAAAGGGCTTCTCCGGTTCGTAGATCAAATTCCGCACCATGTAGCCAGCATTCAATTCTTGTGCCCGAGACTTCGCCCTCCGACAGGGAGGCCTCTGAATGGGTACAGGTATCTTCAATGGCGAAGACTTCTCTGCCAACCCGTGTAACACAGATCGATTGGCCACTCTTCTCTAATCGAACCGGCTTTCCCTCCCCCAAAGTGGAGAGCAACAAATCTGACATAGCCTAGTGACCTGCCTTTGCCAGTTCGCCGTCAATCCGCGTCATCAAGCGTTCCTCGATCGCTTCATCATGAATCTGAGAAATAATTTCAGAGAAAAATCCGCGTACAACGAGTCGACGTGCCTCCTCCATCGGAATTCCGCGGGACATCAAGTAGAAAAGTTGCTCGTCATCAAATCGACCCGTGGTGCTGGCATGACCGGCTCCCACTATTTCCCCTGTCTCAATTTCAAGGTTTGGAACGGAATCCGCCCTTGCGCCATCGCTCAAGAGTAGGTTCCGATTAACCTCGTAAGTATCGGTGCCCTCGGCAGTCGCCCGGATAAATACATCGCCGATCCAAACAGTATGTGCCTTATCACCAGCAAGAGCGCCCTTGAAATTAACGCGCGACTTGGCTTTCGGCGCACCATGTTCTATGTGAATCCGATGTTCCAAGTGCTGACCAGCTGTCGCAAAATAGACTCCAGAGAGATCAGCAGAAGAGCCGGGCCCAGAAAATTCGACCGTTGGAAGGATGCGTACGAGCGACCCTCCCACCGTTACCGTGATCGATTTGAACGATGCATCCCGGTCAATAATGGCGTGATGGCGGGCAGCATAAATCGACTCTTCGCTCCATTCCTGCAAGGTGACAAATGTCAGGTTCGAACTCGGCTCGAGCAAGATCTCTATGTCCTCGCCAAGAATTGCAGACTCGCGATTCTCAACAATTATCATGGCCGTGGAATGCGCACCTATCGAAATTTGAACTCGGGATAACTCCGTCCCATCCAACCCTCCAACTGCACGATGCAGGTGGATTACATCACTCACGTGGGTATTTGAAGCCACCTCAACCAGGAGTACATCATCGCTCTCGGCATGGATGCGTTGCACGATTACATCGTCAGAGTAAGATTGAGGTGCAATTAGTTCGCGCGGTACCCGAGAGACCCTCACTCCATTCTGGCTTCCATCCTTTAGCGCTAAGGATTTCCGCTCACTGATGATGCCTGTTCCATCGTGCATTCCGGCAAGGCGGTTGAGTGGCGTGAATCGCCACGCCTCTTCCCGTCCCGTTGGTGTCAAATAATTTGTAGTGAGGACTGACATTAGCCAACAGCACCTTCCATCTGGAGTTCGATGAGACGATTGAGTTCGAGGGCGTATTCCATAGGAAGTTCACGAGCAATTGGTTCGATAAAACCACGAACAATCATGGCCATCGCCTCATCCTCTGAAAGTCCGCGCGACATGAGATAGAAGAGTTGGTCATCACTAATCTTTGAGACAGTAGCTTCGTGTCCCATCGAGACATCATCTTCGCGAATATCAACATAGGGGTAAGTATCTGAACGTGAAATTGTGTCGACGAGAAGAGCATCACACTTCACGGTGCTCTTGGAGTGGTGCGCACCCTCTTGTATTTGCACGAGGCCTCGGTATGAGGTTCGTCCTCCACCGCGGGCAACTGATTTTGAAATAATTGTTGAGGATGTGTACGGAGCGGCGTGAACCATCTTGGCGCCAGCATCTTGATGCTGGCCCTCCCCCGCAAATGCAATTGAAAGCGTTTCGCCCTTCGAGTGTGGTCCTAAGAGAAATACAGCTGGATACTTCATTGTCACCTTGGAGCCGATGTTTCCATCAATCCACTCCATGGTCGCGCCCTCTGCGCATGTGGCTCGTTTCGTGACAAGGTTATAGACGTTATTGGACCAATTTTGGATCGTTGTGTATCGGACGCGGGCGCCCTTTTTGACAATGATCTCAACCACTGCAGAGTGCAAGGAATCCGAAGAATAAATCGGCGCAGTACATCCCTCTACATAATGGATGTAAGAGTCTTCATCGGCAATGATGAGGGTCCGTTCGAACTGCCCCATATTCTCAGTGTTAATTCTGAAATACGCCTGGAGAGGAATGTCGACGTGCACACCTTTTGGCACATAAATAAATGAGCCGCCCGACCATACGGAAGTATTGAGGGCAGCAAACTTGTTATCGCCCACCGGGATCACGGTGCCGAAATACTCTTTGAAAAGTTCAGGGTGCTGCTTGAGCGCGGAATCTGTATCTAAAAAGATAACGCCCTGCTTCTCAAGATCCTCGCGAATTGAGTGATACACAACTTCAGACTCGTATTGGGCTGCAACACCGGAGACCAATCTCTGCTTCTCAGCTTCCGGAATTCCCAAACGGTCGTACGTATTCTTGATTTCATCCGGGAGGTCATCCCACGTCGCTGCTTGCTTCTCGGTGGAACGAACAAAGTATTTGATGGTGTCGAAGAAGATACCGGAAAGGTCAGAACCCCATGTTGGCATCGGCTTCTTCTCAAAAAGTTTTAATCCTTTAAGACGCATCTCAAGCATCCACTCAGGTTCAGATTTCTTGCTTGAAATATCGCGCACAACCTCTTCGTTGAGTCCTCTGCGCGAGTTGGTTCCTGCATCATCTTTATCAGACCAGCCGTACTCGTATCTTCCTAGGCCTTCGAGTTCTGGATGCGCGATTGTCATCGATTTCCTCCTTTAGATGCGGGTGACGGGAGTGCAATATTTGGGATGTATGTGGTGCAAACCCCGTCGCCGTGAGCGATGGTGGCAAGACGTTGTACGTGTGTTCCGAGTAATCGTGAGAATGCCTGCGTCTCGGCCTCACATAATTGCGGGAACACGGAGGCCACGTGTGCGATGGGACAGTGATGCTGGCAGAGTTCTTCACCGTTGGCTCGCGGCAATATGTTGGCTGCATAACCTTCAGAAGTTAGAAAAGTTGCTAGTGCACCGACACGTTCACGAGGATTCTTCGCCTTCTTAATCATCGGAACCACCGTGCGTTCGATGTCATCCGCGCGCGTGTTGGCGAACTCCATAAGGGATTCCTCCCCCACTCGCGAGGCGAGAAACTTCAGGGCAGAGACAGCCAGATCGTCATAGGAATGTTCGAACTTCTCACGACCGCCATCGGTCAAGACAAAAACTTTGAATGGACGTCCACGTCCTCGCCGAAGGAGAACATGCGGCTCGCGAGCCTCAAGGAGTCCATCTTCGACCAAGGCATCGAGGTGACGGCGGATGCCGGCGGGTGTAAACCCCAGCCGTTTGGCTAAAAGGACCGCACTTGAGGGCCCATTCTCCAGAATCGAACGAGCCACGAGGTCCCGGGTCCGCGAGTCCTCTGGGGGAGCCTCCTGCAGGCCATTCTTTTTCACAACAGAAGTGTGTCGTAAATCTCCGATTTCTGCCAGTTGGAGATCTTGGGTGGCAGGCACCACACACCCTCTAGCGCGGATGGTGCTCATCTTCACCGCTCCAAAGACCTAGGCTACCCGCATGAGAAGTCGGTTAGAAGGTGCTCTCTCCCCGCTCCTGGGCCTTCTTCTCGCTCTCCAAGCCGGCCTGGTCGTCACCGGAGGCGCTGTCCGGATCACCGGATCAGGTCTGGGATGCCCGACCTGGCCAAAATGCACCAACCTCTCCTACACCCCCGCGCCTCAGCAGCCTCAGGGTCAACTCCACGTGTGGATCGAATTTGGAAACCGACTTCTCACGATTGTCCTCTTACTCGTTGCTCTCATATCGATGATCACAGTGCTCGTTCTGCGCCGACGAGACATTAGAGCTCTTGCTATCGGGCAAGTTGTCGGAATCCTGA
>JACPZY010000126.1 GCA_016195215.1 Actinomycetota bacterium
AATCTGGATGAAATGACGGAAGGAGATTGATCATGCCGAACGCAGGAGAAATGCTCAAGAAGTTCTACCCCGCTGTCGCAAAAAAGGACATCGCCGCAGCTCGCCATTTTTCAGTTATTACTATATTTGCGTATTCAGTAGTGTCCAACTATAATTCAAAGAGATTCAATTGGTTAGGGGGATAGAGTATGCTGTTTTGCTGCTCGATGGTTGTAAGTGCTTGATCTATTGGAGTTTTCTCGAACAGGGAGATACTGAGAATCTGTAGAATTGTGTAGAGACGATGGTCCGACTTGAATCGTTTCTTGAGAATGGCAACCAGAACGTAAACGGAGACAGCGATCCATATTTGCGTGCGCACAGCGTTTTCGGAAGTTCCGTAGAATGCTTTGATTCGAAGATGCTGTTTGATCCATTTGAAGAAGAGTTCGATCTGCCAACGACACTTGTAGAGTTGTGCAATGGTAAGCGAAGACAGAAGAAAATTGTTGGTGAGAAAGACAAGTGATCGGTCGGTCTCCTGATCGTAGTACTTAATTCGACGAAGTCTTTCTGGATACTGGTGTGCAGAATAGAAGCCAGAGAGACGAATGGTTTGATCGCAGCGTGTTCCCGTTCTTTTGTCGACTACATGAGAGTAGATCCGATGGAATCGGAGATTGGACTTTGCCCGTATCACAAAGTAAGCGAGTGATTGTGTAAACAGGTACAATCGTTCAAAATCGACGTACGCTTTATCGAGCACGTAGATGGAACCCGGCTCAAGGAGAAGTTCGTCCAAGAGGTTCACATCGTGGAGATTTCCTTGTGAAATGCTCAGAAATGAAGGAATATTCCCTCGCAGGTTCAACAAGGTGTGGAGCTTGACGGCAGCTTTTTTCCTGCGAAACGTTGCCCACGGAAACAGTGACAGACACAGGTCGATGGTGGTCGAATCAAACGCATAGGCCGTGTTCGAGAGTTCGACGCCGAAGGGTTCATCACGATACAGATCGTGTGCGACACCGATCAGCACCTGAGCGAAGTCCCGGTAGATACGCCAGTCGCGAGTGTTGTTAGCATAGGACAGTGTGCTGCGAGCAAGAATACGACTACGAAATCCCATGTGATACAGTTTCGGTCGCTGTGCACTCAAGCAGGTCACAATATCTCTCAAACTTTCTCGATACGTCAATTGGGCGAACGCCATACACAAGAATTGATCCCAGCACGAAAAACTTTGCACCTTGTACGAGCCAGCGTATCGTTCGACGCAACGACGAAACTCATGCATCGGCAGATGATCCATCAATTGAGAAAAGATCGTTGCGCCAAGATTCATATGCGTATCCCTCGAAGTGTTGGTCCTTCAAAGGATAGCATTTTGTCTCGATCAAGTTCAAATCGATTACGATCGTTTTTGAATCTAACTCAATACACTGCATAGATTTATTGCGCTTACTCAGTTCAACAGTTGGACACTACTGAAACTATTCCATAAGTATTTTCAGGCATAAGATTCTCTCTTTTGTGCAACGCCTAACTACTGATTAAGTCTGCCGGAGGTCGCAAGGTGATGTGCCGAAGGCACCACGTTGTGGCCGTTGGCACATCACTTCGTGAGACAAGTCGGTGGATTCGCATACCGCCCACCTGCAATTTGTTTTTTCCCTGCCTCAGAGTCAAGCCCGCCGCGTTCTCTGGCGGGCAAGCTCATCGCAGCTACAATAGGAAAACAAAAAACCCCGAGTCGCCTCGGGGTTCAAAAACAGATTCCCGCTAACAATCTGCGGGAATGACAGATTGTCTAGTAGCGATAATACTCCGGCTTGAAGGGACCGCTCTTCGGCACGTTAATGTAGTGCGCTTGAGTATCGGTCAGTTCATCCAGCTCCACGCCAACCTTGGCGAGATGAAGGCGAGCAACCTTTTCATCAAGATGCTTCGGCAGCGTATAGACCTTCTTCTCGTATTGGTCGGTGTGGTTCCAAAGTTCGATCTGTGCCAGCACTTGGTTGGTGAACGAGTTCGACATCACGAACGAAGGATGTCCCATCGGTGTACTTGTCGACTTGCGGCTTGATCGTATCTTTGGTGCGGCCATAGTTGGCGTTGAGCCATGCCATGTCGATCTCGAGATCGAAGTGCCCGATGTTGCACACCACGGCGTTGTGTTTCATCTTCTTGAAATGTCTTCCGACAACGATATCGCGATTGCCGGTGGCGCTCACGATGATGTCGGCTTCGGGAATTGCGTTATCCATCTTCTTCACCTCGTAGCCGTCCATCGCGGCCTGCAAGGCGCAGATCGGGTCGATCTCCGTGACGATGACGCGGACGCCGGCGCTGCTGAGCGATTCGGCAGAACCTTTGCCGACGTCGCCGTACCCAGCCACAATTGCGACTTTGCCGGCAAGCATCAAGTCTGTCGCACGGCGGATGGCATCGACCAACGATTCGCGGCAGCCGTACTTGTTGTCGAACTTTGATTTCGTGACCGAGTCATTCACGTTGATGGCGGGAACCAGCAGCGTTCCTTTTTCCA
>JACPZY010000134.1 GCA_016195215.1 Actinomycetota bacterium
AACCTTTAGGACTGAGAAGTTCCCCGAGTACAAAGCCAACCGCGCGGCGACGCCAGATGAATTTCGGTCGCAGATGTCCTACTTACATGAGTTGGTCAGCGCATTTGGGATTGCTCAATTTGAGCGTGAAGGCTATGAGGCCGATGACATTCTTGCGACTCTTGCATCGCACGCCGAACGCGAAGGGATGGAAGTACTCCTTTGCTCGGGAGACAGAGATTGTTTTCAACTCGTTACAGAAAATATTACCGTTCTTTATCCAAAGAAGGGCGTCAGCGATTTAACTCGGATGACTCCCGAAGCGGTCTTTGAGAAATATGGCATGACTCCAGCGAGCTATCCAGAGTTTGCCGCGCTTCGCGGAGATCCAAGTGACAACCTCCCTTCCATTCCCGGCGTGGGTGAGAAGACTGCGGCGAAGTGGGTGGTGGAATATGGAACGCTCGCAAATCTTCTGGTAAATATAGAGAAGATAAGCGGCAAGGTTGGCGATTCGTTACGGAGCAATATTGACGTGGCTCTGCGAAATAGAGAGTTGACCCAACTTCTCCATGACGTTCCCCTTAATGTTGAAATCGAGGATCTCTCGTGGAAAGGCTTGGATGAGAGAAAGCTGACAAACCTTTTTGAAGAGCTTGAATTTCGAACTCTCAAGGAGCGTGTCAAAACACTTATCCCTAAAAGCAAGACACCAGCAAAGAGCCTTGAAGAACCGTTGATGATGCTGGGGTTTGATGAAAATCTCAACACCCTCACTCCCGATGAAGTGAGTAAGAAGATAGAGAGTCACTCGGGTGTCCTTGCCATTTCCTATGAAATTAAGGATGAGAAGTTGCACCGATACGCGGTCGCCCTTTCCCCGAACGATTCATTCCTCGTTCACTCCTCGGCAATTGGGGAATGGGTTGAGAATGTCAAGATTCCAAAGATTCTTCATGATGCAAAGAGCTTTGCACGGATAGTCCCCATCAAAGGGATTGCATTCGATACCTCTCTGGCTGCTTATCTCGTCAATCCCGGCATCCGGGCACAGGATCTTTCCGATCTCGTTCAACGGTGGGGAGGCGGTGAGTCAATCAGCGATATAAATACCGAACAGGGACTTCTCGAAGCGGCCTGCTCTCTCTTCGGTCTAAGAGATTCATTGACCACCGAGATGAAAGACAGAGGTGTTTTCGGACTATTTGCAGACCTCGAGCTTCCCGTTGCCGATCTATTGGCAAAAATGGAGAGACGGGGAGTAGCAGTTGATCGCAAGAATCTTCATGCGCTTCAACTCTTTTTTGCCGGTGAGGTTGAGCGAGAGACCGCAGCGGCATACGAGGTCGTGGGGCATGAATTTAATATCGCCTCACCAAAACAACTTCAGGTAGTGCTTTTTGACGAACTGAAACTACCTAGGACAAAGAAGATAAAAACCGGATACACAACAGACGCAGAGTCTCTCGAGTGGCTCTCTCAGAGTACGAACCACCCGGTGCTCTCACAGCTCCTCAGAATTCGCGAGACCAATAAATTATGGACTACCATTGAAGGACTTCTCAGCGAAGTATCTTCAGACGGTCGAATTCACACGCACTTTCAACAGACGGTAGCAGCAACGGGAAGACTCTCTTCGACGGGTCCGAATTTGCAGAATATCCCCGTGCGCACTGAAGAAGGTCGGAAAATTCGCGACTGCTTCATTGCTGGTGAGGGGTATGAATCCTTGCTAACCGCCGATTACAGCCAGATTGAAATGCGGATTATGGCGCACCTGTCCAATGATGCCCATCTTCTTGCTGCTTTCGAATCTGGCGAGGATCTCCATTCGAGCGTTGCTAGAGAGGTATTTGGTGTTGCTTCTACTGAGGTGACCCCGGAAATGCGTCGGCAGATAAAGGCAATGTCTTACGGCCTGGCTTATGGCCTCTCTTCATATGGTCTTTCAGCCCAGTTGGATATTTCCCCACCCGAAGCTCAAACTCTTATGGATAAGTATTTCGAGCGCTTTGGTGGGATACGTGATTATTTGAAGACCGTGGTCGAAGAGGCACGAAAGGTTGGGTACACGGAGACCATTTTGGGAAGACGTCGATACCTCCCTGATCTCATGAACGATAATCGCCAACGGCGAGAAGTTGCCGAACGAATGGCACTCAATGCTCCGATACAAGGATCTGCCGCCGATATTATTAAGCAGGCAATGCTTAATGTTGAACGGGCGATCGAACGAACGAAATTACGGTCTAGGCTTTTGTTGCAGGTTCACGACGAATTAATTTTTGAAGTGGTCGCTGGCGAATCTGAAGACTTGGACAAACTCGTACGGAAAGAGATGGGTTCGGCTTATCCGCTCAGGGCGCCGTTGGAAGTGAGTATTGGAGTAGGCAGGAGCTGGAACGAAGCCGCGCACTAGTCCGGCAACCGGTTACTGCGCAGGTGATGCGTTATCTTCCATCGCGTGAAGATCCTCTTCTTCAGATGGAATTCGCTTGGCGGCACTCAATCGAGCGCGTCCCAGTGTGAGGATCAAGAGTCCGCATCCAACTGAGATTGTTGTAATGCCAAAAGACATGCGAGGTGATATTTCTTTGGCAATCCAACCTCCTACTCCCGAGCCGACAGCCATCAGTGATCCTTCAACGGTCCAGAGCCAGCCCATTGCGGAGGTTGCGCTCCCAAGAGGGCGGACCGCCTCCATTACTTCCCAATAAAAAACTTGGATTGCGCCTCCAGCCAGTCCAAGAAATGCACCGGCGAGCGCGAGAGTCCAATCTGGGTAGGTGAAGGCCAATGGAAGAGAGAA
>JACPZY010000135.1 GCA_016195215.1 Actinomycetota bacterium
ATCCAAGACGAGACTCAGAAGTTGGCTCCTCAGACTCAGGCTTAAATCACAGTATTTTGCAAGAGAAGTTAACTGAGCCCTAGCCCTTGAAATCCATGCTCTCTATGCGAGTGATCACAGAATGGCTGATTCTTTGAATGACCGCAACGACATAGTTTGAAATTCGTCTCTGTCCTGATCACAAGTCCTTCTGCATCAATAAAATCGACAGTTCCAATGACGTGAATAGATCCGTTGGGTTTGACGTACATTTTGGTATTTTCGCTCATTTCGGCCTCTACTAATCGAGATAATCGCGCAGAACTTGCGAACGTGATGGATGGCGAAGTTTGGACATCGTCT
This sequence comes from Actinomycetota bacterium, assembly GCA_016195215.1. Classification (GTDB taxonomy): domain Bacteria; phylum Actinomycetota; class Actinomycetes; order Nanopelagicales; family Nanopelagicaceae; genus QYPT01. Next base: position 343 of record JACPZY010000135.1, read on the forward strand.
TGGATTCGATCTGGCGGATCCGCTCACGAGTTACCCCGTAGACCTTGCCGATCTCATCCAATGTCTTGGGCTGGCCATCAGTAAGGCCGAAACGCATCGCTACGACGCCCGCCTCACGCTCCGATAGCGTGTCGAGCACCGCATGAAGTTGCTCCTGCAAAAGTGTGAATGAGACAGCATCCGCCGGAACAACTGCTTCTGAGTCCTCAATGAGATCTCCAAATTCAGAATCTCCTTCTTCTCCCAACGGAGTGTGGAGAGAGATTGGCTCGCGGCCGTATTTCTGTACCTCTACGACCTTCTCTGGGGTCATATCAAGTTCTTTTGCAAGCTCCTCTGGAGTAGGTTCGCGGCCCAGATCCTGCAACATTTGGCGCTGAACACGTGCCAACTTATTTATGACTTCCACCATATGAACCGGAATACGGATCGTTCGCGCCTGATCGGCCATCGCACGGGTAATTGCCTGACGGATCCACCAAGTTGCGTAGGTTGAGAACTTGTAACCCTTTGTATAATCAAATTTCTCCACTGCACGGATTAAACCAAGGTTTCCTTCTTGAATAAGGTCAAGAAAGAGCATTCCGCGACCGGTGTAGCGCTTGGCAAGTGATACGACCAGACGCAAGTTGGCTTCGAGCAGGTGATTCTTTGCCCGCTTTCCATCTTCTGCAATCCATTCAAGTTCGCGCTTGAGTTTCTTATCTAATTTCTTATCTGTGGCGAGTTTCTCTTCTGCAAAAAGTCCGGCTTCAATCCGCGTCGCAAGTTCAACTTCAAGTTCTGCGTTGAGAAGAGCGACACGACCAATCTGCTTGAGGTAATCCTTAACCGGGTCTGCAGTAGCACCGGCAGTCATAACTGTCTGCGCTGGAGCATCATCCTCTTCCGAAGCCTTGAGGGTAAACGCGTTCTCTTCGTTACCGGTGTTCTCCTCCGCGAGGTTTACGACACGAGGTGCATTGGCTTTCTCTTCAACTGGCTCTTCGGCAACAACTTCGGCAACAAGTGCATCAAGATCTTCGAGTTCGACTTCTTCGAGTTCGACTTCTTCACCATCAATCTTTACGACGGCAGGACTCTCGCCCTTTGCGCTCTCTACCTTTGGTGCCAGAGTTGGAATAATTTTTGGTGCAACAAGTGCATACTCTGCCTTTTTCAATATGCGATTAGGAGTACCAAGACCGTGTTTGCGCACTTTTTCAGTGAGAGCTGGGACAGTTGCGAGTAATTCGCGCGCTTCATCGACGAGAGGCTTATCAATCTTCTTTGGGATTCGATTTAAACTTGTAATGCCTCGCTCTGCGAGTTCTTCATTAACTTCCTTCTGTCGGGCAATTGCTTCCTTTGCACTGATGATCAACCGAATGTCAGCGACAGTGAGTTCTTTCTTCAATGGAATCTTGATCGCTTTTTTCGGCGCAACCTTCTTTGCGGGCGCCTTTTTAGCAACCGCTTTTTTCGGCGCAACCTTCTTTGTTCTCTTGGCCTTGTTTTTGAGCGCACTAAGAGCAGCCACATCAGTCCTTTGTTTTAACTCCGCTGAGCCGTTCTCTTGTCGATCGACCGCGAAGAAGTGATGGGTATATTATAAATTATCCACAGGAGTAAATGCACATTGAGAACCCCATTTTGGGGACCAATCTCTCTACCCGAGCGTGAGAGAGCGCCGTATGACCTCTCCCACAGCCTCTACTTCCACCAGAAAGCCATCATGACCAAAAGGCGAGGAGATAGAGGCAAGAGGCTCGGCCTTGGGGGCGAGATCTGCAATCTCTGATTGGAGGCGGGGCGGGAAGAGGCGATCGCTGTCAATGGAGACCACGACGACGGGCACGGCGATGCTCTTGAGGGCGGCGACCACTCCTCCGCGATCGCGGCCTATATCGTGGGAATTCATTGCTTCAGTGAGGGCAATGTAGGTGTTGGCATCAAATCGCTTGGCCAATTTCTGGGCTTGATGGTCGAGGTAGGACTCAACGGCGTAACGACCAGTCTCATCTCCCTGAAGTTCGCGTCCGAAACGCAGATCCATCTCCGCCTCAGTCCGATAGGTCAGGTGGGCAATCCGGCGGGCGATGCCCATCCCTTCAGTTGGACCCTGAACTTTTTCGTAGTAATCCCCACCGTAATAGTGAGGGTCGGATTTAATAGCGCGGATCTGAATAGAGGCGGTGGCGATCTGATCGCCCGTGGCAACTGCAGAAGAGCCAATGGTGCAGATGGCACCAATGCGCTCGGGAAATTGGAGAGCCCACTCGAGTGCCCGCATTCCCCCGAGCGATGGACCAACGGCCAATCGATAGTGAGAGATTCCAACAGAGTCGCTAAAAGCGATTTCGGCCGCGACCATGTCGCGGATGGTGATCGCAGGAAAACGAGAGCCGTACCTGTTGCCACTGGGTGAGAGGCTTGAGGGACCGGTACTTCCTTGACAGCCTCCAATGACATTGGGGCAGAGGATGAAATATTTATCGGTATCCAAGGGCAGTCCCGGCCCCACCATCATCGGCCACCAGGACGTGACATCCGACCAGCCGGTCAGAGCATGATTGACCAGGATTGCATTATCGCGAGCTGGATTTAAGGTGCCCCAACTCTGATAAGCGATGGTCACATCAGGAAGAACTTCTCCATTTTCAAGGGTTAAAGATCCAATAGAAATGAACCTGCGCTCACCAGGATCTTGGAATTCAAGCCATGCCCCTGTTGGGCTAGTCCCGATAGGAAGTGATGGTGGTGTCATGAAACCTCCGCGCTTGCCGGTAGTAAAACTACCAACCTGGTCTTCACCCGGAGCACCCCGCCGCGATGGAGGGTTGCCGTCCAGTTAGCCGGGGCTCGTACCTGGAACTCGTGACCTTGGCGGCGATTCTAGACTAAAGGTGAACTCTCCGAAACTTGACTCTTAAGCGGTGAAAATTCCAGCACAGACCTTTGGATGGAGGTCTTTACGCATGGCGGCAAAAGATTCGGGCGGCCATCCTGCGCTAAAAACCCGCCGTAGGAGTGAGGCAAGTGAGTAGGAGGGATCATCGGCAAGTGCACGATCAAGTGACCTCTGAGCAAGAGCGCCTTCACCGCGTTCATAGGAGAGCGCAGCGAGAAGGCACGCAATAGGTGCGACAAATCCTGACGGTGCGATCCGTGTGAGGTAGCGCCACATAGCCCAATAGAAATCAATACTTGTTTCATCGTGGGATCCAAGAGCAAAGTCGCGCACCTGAATATCTCCAACCGAGGCAATGACGCGTGCCGAGATTTCTTGGTCTGATTCAAAATCCTTGCCAATCGACCCATCTACGAAGCGAGTGACGAGATCAATCACCGAAGTCGCACCCTGGCGTTGTGAGATTTGTATTTCTTCGTCCTCTGGATCAATCACGTAACTATGGACGGTAGCAAGAAAATCAAGATCGTTGGAGAGCGGAAGAGATGCAATCGAATCATTGAGACCTTCGACATCAGCAAAAGGCATCGGCCGACCTTGCGCAATCTGTTCGACGGCGACACGTGAGGTCCTGATCTCAGGCAGAGCGCGACCTTCTGGTGGGCAGCAATCTCTATCTGTGCAGATAGTCGAACGCCATTTTCCATGTGAGATCAACAAGGATTCACGGAGTGGAATCTCCGCCCGTGACATCGCCATCGCAATATTGCTCAGGATCTCCTCGCCATCGTTTCGATCTTCTGGGACATAGGCTACAAGAAGAGCCCCCTGTGCGCCTTCACGGACGAGATGAAAAATGAGTGAATCGTACGTGTCATCGTGGACCTCTTGATCGGCTGGGTAATCGACTCTCATCGCCATACCTATGGCGTCATCTTTGAGGCAGACAATGACTAGGGAGTTAGTTGGGTGGTACCCAATAAGAAAAGGAACGGCGGCAAGAAGATCGTGCGGTGATGTGAGTGTTGTCATAAGAGGGAAGGTTTCACGAGAGCACCCACAGAATCGCATTTACAGCTTCTTCCTTGTGGAAAAAAATCACTTGGTGATGCGTGTGGGTCCATTGGCAACGGAGAGAGTTGCGACGGAGAGTTTGCGAATCTGGCCAGTAATTGCCCGTGCAACACCGTTATGACTCCACGTTCCACCCCACGTGGCCAGCATTGTGACGAGATAAGTTCCAGCCCGCGAATAAATGTGAGTGATGTTCTCTTCAGGATAAGGTCGACCCGCCTCAGTTGTAGCAAAGAAGGTTCCATCGCCAAAACTCCAGAGAAAAGAGGGGCGCATAGTCACATCCACGATCTCGCCCACAATTGAGACTCTTGTCGTAAATACTGTCGGCAGGTCAGACCAGTAAATAACGGGAACATTGACGAGAGCGCCCTGGTCGGGTTGTCTGGCGATTGATGCCGTCGGCAATAGTTTCACCAATTTGTCGCTCAATGAAATAGCAGGTGCGACTCTCCTGGTAATTTTGCGAAGGATTTTTTTCCGAGGAACTGCTCTCCTCACAACCGCTCCTGCTGGTGAGCGGCGAGTCGTGGTAGCTCGTGGTTTCGGTAATGGTGCAATCTTCTCTGGCTGGAGAACTCTCTTTTTTACTTGCGCTGTGGATTTCTTCCCAGAACCTTTATGGCCCTCAATAACTATCTGACCATTTTCAATATAAACATCGACACATGTCCTGGTGAGACACTGGGCCGCCACTGCTTGCAGA
>JACPZY010000121.1 GCA_016195215.1 Actinomycetota bacterium
GGCTCCTGATGCATCTCAGTACCAATCCCGTGTCCACCATATTCCTTGAGAATTCCGAACCTGCCTTGGGAGTTAATGAACTCTTCAACGGCATGGCCAATATCAGAAAGGTGCGCACCAACATGGCCAGCTGCAATCCCCCGCCACATTGATTCCTCACAGACAGCCAACAATTTCTGGTCGAGCGCCCGTGCCGGACCGATGATTGTCGAAAAAGCAGCGTCTCCGTGCCACCCTTCAATTATTGCTCCACAATCAATCGAAACAACATCGCCATCTTCAATAATTCGATTACCCGGGATTCCATGGACAATCTCATCATTTAATGAAACACAAATAGTGCCTTTAAAACCATGGTACCCATCGAAATTTGATCTTCCGCCACCGCGTTTTATATTCGCCGCCGCAATAGCATCGAGTGCATCCGTGCGCATCCCTACCTTTATTGATGACTTCAAAAGATCGAGGGTCTGTCCTACAAGCAGACCCGCTCGGCGCATCACTTTGATTTGATCCAAAGTTTTGAGCTGAATTGACATTTTCAGTAACTAACTACTGGACACGGCTAAGCGCTGAGATTGCGCGCTCGGTGATATCTGATACAGAACCAGTTGCACTGATGGTGATAAGCAAACCTTCGACTCTATAAAAGGAGATGATTGGAGCGGTCTGTTCCTGATAGACCTCAAGTCGACGCGTGACTACCTCTTCTTTGTCGTCCTCACGCTGATACAACTCACCCTGACAGATATCGCACTTCTGCGAATCTATCGGCTTTTCGAATTCCACGTGCCAGACCTTGCCGCAGTTGCGACATACGCGACGACCAGAGAGCCGAAGGATAATCTCTGCCGTATCGACGGAGAGTTCAAGAACGGCACTCAATGGCTTCTTTTTCTCCGCCAAAATTGCCCGAAGCACTTCTGCTTGGGCAACGTTGCGAGGAAAACCATCCAGGAGAAATCCATTTGCTACGTCACCTTTGCCAAGGCGATCGCGGACCATTTCGTTTGTTACAGAGTCCGGAACCAATTCGCCACGATCCATAAAAGCTTTCGCTTCTATGCCGAGTGGCGTTCCCTCTTTTAAATTTGCACGGAAAATATCACCCGTGGAGATATGAGGAATTGAATAGTGCGAAGCCAGGAATTGAGCTTGTGTTCCTTTGCCTGCACCTGGTGGACCAACCAGGACGAGACGCATTAGCGCAAGAACCCCTCATATGAACGTTGTTGCAACTGGCTCTCGATCTGCTTTGCAGTATCAAGTCCTACACCGACAACAATCAGAATCGCGGTTCCACCAAATGGGAAGTTCTGGGTGGCGCCGAAAAGAATGAGGGCGAGAATTGGAATGATCGCAACGAATGCCAAGTAGAGCGAGCCAGGTGCGGTGATTCGTGAGAGTACGTACTGCAAGTACTCAGATGTTGGGCGACCGGCGCGAATACCCGGAACAAATCCACCGTACTTCTTCATGTTATCTGCGACCTCGTCAGGATTGAAGGTTATAGCGACATAAAAGTAAGTGAAGAAAATAATCATTGCTGCATAGGAGAGGATGTAAACTGGATGATCGCCCTTGACAAAATTCTTCGAAATCCAGATAGCCCAACCTGCTTTGCTGTTGGTGAAGTTGACAATCAAAGACGGAATATAGAGAAGAGAAGATGCGAAAATAACTGGAATAACGCCGGCCTGGTTGACCTTGATTGGAATGTAGGTGCTTGTCCCACCATAACTCTGGCGACCAACCATTCGCTTCGCATACTGAACTGGTATACGTCTCTGCGCCTGTTCAACAAAGACGACTGCCGCTACCACGAGGACACCAACTGCAAGCACGAAGACAAATGCGAAGAGCCCCTTCTGTAACTTGATGCTCCACAGGTTTCCGGGGAAACCAGCAGCAATAGATGTGAAGATCAAAATTGACATACCGTTACCGACTCCACGGTCAGTGATCAATTCACCGAGCCACATGATTACCGAAGTTCCTGCGGTCATTACAAAGATCATTGTGACGATCCGCTGCCAGGAAGTGTCAGGAATAATGGGAGCTGAACAACCAGAGATCAGTCGACCAGGAACCCGTGCAACGGCAACCAGACCGGTTGACTGCAAGATCGCAAGACCAATCGTCAGGTAACGGGTGTACTGAGTGAGTTTGGCAGTTCCCGACTGTCCTTCATTTTTCAAAGTTTCAAAACGAGGAATAACAACAGTCAGAAGTTGAATGATGATCGAACTGGTGATGTAGGGCATGATTCCAAGAGCGAAGACAGAGAGCTTAAGGAGTGCGCCACCGCTAAAGAGGTTGATCAGACCGAAAAGACCACCCGATTCAACCTGCTTGAGACAACTTTGAACATTGGTGTAAGAAACACCAGGTGTAGGAACAACCGAACCAAAGCGGAAGAGCCCCATGATCGAGAGGGTGAAGAAGATCTTCTTGCGCAGATCTGGTGTCCTGAAGGCCTTGCCAAATGCTGATAGCACTGATCTTCCCCATCTCTCTCAATACAGGTTCTTCTTTAATTTAATACCCACCGCATACTAATGAATCCACATTGGAAATCACATAAGAATGGTGAGTTATAGAGTCTTCGTCGATCCTCCGGCTGCCGCAATCTTCTCAGAGGCTGAGGAAGAGAATGCATGAGCGTGAACGCTGACCTTTACCGCGATATCGCCATTTCCAAGGACTTTGATCGGCGAGCCACTGCGAGCAGCGCCCTTCTTGACCAAGTCCTCAACAGTGACATCGCCGCCCTTTGGATAAAGAGCATTAATGGTCGCAACATTGACAGCCTGGTATTCGATCCGCGCTGGGTTCTTGAAGCCCCGCAACTTAGGAAGACGCATAACGAGGGGTAACTGGCCACCCTCGAATCCGGCGCGAACCTGGTTACGTGCACGAGTTCCCTTGCCGCCACGGCCGGCAGTCTTACCCTTGGATGCTTCCCCGCGACCCTTACGAGTCTTTACGGTCTTTGCACCGGGGGCTGGACGAAGATGATGAACTTTGAGTGTCATCGTTATTCAACCTCCTCAACCTGGATCAGATGGCGTACGGCGTGAACCATGCCACGAATTTCTGGACGATCTTCTTTTACAACCACGTCGTTGATCCGCTTCAAACCAAGTGATCGCAATGTGTGGCGAATCTCAGGCTTGCTACCAATCTTTGATCGAATCTGAGTTACTTTCAAACGAGTCATCAGGCACCTACCGGAATCTGTGAAGCGCGGATAAGTGCTGCAGGTGCAACATCTTCAAGTGGACGACCGCGACGAGCAGCAATTGCTGCAGGACTTTCAAGTTGCTTCAGTGCAGCAACAGTGGCGTGAACCATGTTGATTGCGTTATTTGAACCCAGAGATTTTGTAAGTACATCAGAGATACCGGCGCACTCGAGTACGGCACGAACTGGACCACCAGCGATAACACCGGTACCAGGACTTGCCGGACGGAGAAGGACTACACCAGCTGCGGCTTCACCCTGTGTCTGATGAGGAATGGTGCCTTGGATGCGAGGGACAGTAAAGAAAGATTTCTTTGCTTCCTCGACAGCCTTTGCAATCGCCTGCGGAACTTCTTTCGACTTTCCGTAGCCAATTCCAACTTGACCATTTCCATCTCCAACTACAACGAGAGCAGTGAAGGAGAAGCGACGACCACCTTTAACAACCTTTGATACCCGGTTGATGAAGACAACGCGCTCGATGTATGGACTCTTCTCTTGCTGACGATCATCGCGACGTTCGCGACGTTCGCGACGTTCGTTGCCCTTCGGGGCCTCTCCCGCAGTAGTGCCACGTGCTTGAGTTGGATTACCAGCCATTAGAAGTCCAATCCGTTCTCTCGTGCACTCTCAGCAAGCGCTGCAATACGACCGTGGTACTTGTTTCCACCGCGATCGAAAACGACCGAGGTAATTCCCGCAGCGACGGCACGCTCTGCGATCA
>JACPZY010000122.1 GCA_016195215.1 Actinomycetota bacterium
ATGTTGGTGCCGCTCATGGAGAAGCACTCGCCGCCGTGTTGGCGGAAGTTATGGAATTCAATTCACGTCAGGTTGCAGAGGTGTACGCAACGGTTGGCAACGACATGGGTGTCTCTACTTCGGCCCCTGCAGCCATTGATGCTGTGCGTTCCCTAGCCGATGACATCAACATCCGTTTTTCACTCTCACACTACGGAGTCACGGAGTCCATGGTCGAGGCAATCACGGCCACAGTCCAAGCAGATTCTGTGACGAGCAGCAACCCCATCGTCCCAACTGACGCCGAAGTGGCTGCAATTCTCACTTCCCGCCTCAGGGAGTAGTTGAACTTTCAACTAAATCGGGTATGATGTGCGGATACGAAAGGCAGAGAAATGACGACCGATAGAACAACGAAGATGCCCGCCCTCTACATAGGCCATGGCGCACCCATGCTCCTGGATGATCCGCTATGGACCGACCAATTGGCACAGGTCGCCAGAGACCTCCCACGTCCGAAGGCAATTCTGATCGTTTCGGCACACTGGGAATCAGCTCCAGTAACGCTGAGCAATCCCTCTGCCAATTCCCCACTCGTCTATGACTTCAACGGCTTTGATCGCAAATTCTATGAAATGAGTTACAACTCTCCTAATGCAACAGCACTCGCGGCAAAGGTGGCAGCACTGATGCCCGATAACGAGAGCGTCCACCAGAGCACTCGCGGACTCGACCACGGTGCATGGGTTCCACTTCGTGTGATGTATCCGGATGCAGATATTCCGGTATTGCAAATGTCAATGCCAACGTCAGATCCTTATCGTCTCATCGAGTTGGGCTCAGGATTTATGACCCACGGACTTCCTTATCTACGCGATTGGCGAGTCGATGCCGCCGCTCCAACTTGGTCGAGTGATTTCGATGCATGGGCCGCAGAAGCCCTGGCTAATGGCGACGTCGAAACCCTTTCTAACTTTCGTACCAAGGCTCCGGGTATGCCCTATGCCCACCCAACGGTGGAGCACTTCACGCCGTTGTTCATCACTCTTGGTGCCTCAGCATCCATTGAAGAAGCACCAAAAACCTTGATAGATGGCTACTTTTTAGGGCTCTCCAAGCGCTCCATCCTTGTTGCTTAGTCTTCGTCCAAGATTCAGAAGTTAGTCAGGTAGACTCGCCGACGGAGGAAGCAACCGATTGGATGTACCTGTGAGCCAGATTGACACTGCCCCGCGTGAAGTAAAATACCGCGGAACATTCATTACGATGCTCGTCTCTTCCCTCGCCAGTCTCACCGCTTCGCTCGTCCTCTCGATTGATGCGATAACACTTGCTAAAAATCCAAACTCCAACCTTGCCTGCAACATCAACGCCATCATTTCCTGTGGCAAAGTAGCAGTCTCATGGCAGTCGAATCTCCTTGGTTTCCCGAATGCATTTATTGGCCTCATGAGTGAGCCAGTAGTTATCACCGTGGCAGTTGCAGGACTGGTCGGCGTGCAATTCCCGCGCACATTTATGCGCATTGCAACCAGCGTCTATTTTCTAGGCCTCCTCTTCGCTTTCTGGCTCTTCTCGCAGTCTTATTTTGTCATCGGCGCATTCTGCCCGTGGTGCCTTCTTGTCACAATCTCAACCGTGACCGTCTTCTCAAGTATGTTCAGGGTCAATGCACTCGAGGGTCACCTGCCATTTAGCGAGAAGGCAAACCAAACCATCACACGGCTGATGCTCGCGGGCTGGGACAAGGTTGTAGTAGTGGCGATTTACTCAATGATTGTTCTTGCGGTGATTTTTAAGTACAGCAGAGTCATTTTTTAGTTAACGCCTTAGACAATTAAGCGGTTTCACGACCCTTGATTACCGTGGGCGATGATCGGCAATATCTTTCTCAATATTTTTGAGAGTTTTATCATTTACACCTGCCTGTTTGGCGTAACTCGCCCAATCAGCAGCGGCTTCAATGACCTCTAGAGTGACTGACTTATAGGCCGGAATTGCCTGTGCGCTGCCCACGGCGTAGATGTCAGCCAGGGTTATCTGGTCGAATTTAGCGTTAATACTCATCTGGTGGCGTTGGGTCCATTCGTCTGTCGGGTTAAAGGCGTGAGTGAGATCGTAAGCTGGCGATAAAGCCCATGCCCCCTCTCTCCGCAAGAGAAAAGCAAGATTCTTGGTGTGGTCATCATGATTGACCGCCACCACATTGAAGACCATCCGTCGGAAAGCTTGAATCAGGTCCGCCTCTCCCATCCCTAGCTTTCGAATGAGGTCGAAATACTGCTTGTAGGAATGAGTATCTCGATAGCGAAAATCCAGGTGGTCTATCGCGCAGAGGGATTGAAGATGTATTCGCTCCCCGCTCACTTCGCGGTCAAAACGGCGGGTGAGAAAATGCGCGCGAGGCCCCTCGGGATAGAGGCGAGATTCGCTCATCTCGATACCAGCCGCCCGCGCCATTAAATAATAGGCAAATTCAATCCGTGTGAACTGTTCAGGGGCATCCAATGAATTGGTTGAGCCATCGGCAGACCTACTTGTGCCGTCCAATTTCACCAACCACGGTTCAAATCCAGGTTCGACCGGTGCATAGCCCGACCGAATCTGTCCCGTATCAGGATTGTATTGAATCACCGCTTTTGCCCGCGCCCCTCCAGCCGAGGAACCAACTTGAATTAATTGAGTCAGTGCGTCATGTGTTGAGCCTGCCCTTGCGGCAACGCCCGCGAGTATGAGACGAGCTCCCGCTACCAGGTCTGCAATTTGAATTGCAGTTGTGGGAACCAATAAGTCGCGCTGCGCCGGGTGAAAAGTCAGAGCGCCGAGTGCCCGCTCTCCTGCATAAGCCAATCGATCCAAACTCCCGATTTCAGATTTGTCCACGCCCTGCTCCGCTAGCCATGCATCTATAACCGCATTTCCAAATGCATCGGGAAGTGAGTCGGCGATCATTGCGGGTAGTCCGAAATACGTTTCCTTATCCAGCTGTGGGAAGGTGTAGGTTCCCTTTCGATTTGGCATATGTACCGGCGCAAGTTCAACGCCACTAGCGACCCATTCGGGAAAGTATTCAAAAACGTTGAGTCCGAGTTTCGGATCGTATGCGAGTGCGCCGACTGATCGTCCCCAGCATCGAACCTCAATAACATCAACGGGTATGTACCCACTCATGACCGGACACGATTTTTCTTCTCCTGCAAGATCGCTAAGGGTGAGACCGAGGAGACCACTGCAAAAAGCTCCTCGAGGGTCCCATCTAATCCCAGTGCTCGAATCACGTTGAGGAAAGTGGCAAGGCTCGAACCGTGGCCGGCTTCGAGATATTTGATGGCAGAGCGAGAGACATTGGATCGGTCAGCGAGCTCCTGCTGGGTCATCCGCTGGGCTTTCCGAGCCACCTGGATCCGCCTGCCGATCTCCCTCTCCCATTCAGGAGTGCTGCGAATAATCGCCTCAGTTGTCATGGACTCATTATAAGCCTTTAATGGAGAATGTGGTGCAATCTTTTCCTAAATAAGGTTTAAATATAGATCATACAGTGGTGAAATCAAGTTTCTGGACTCTTTTAAAGCCATAGAAAAAAAGCCCTCCCGCGATGGAAGAGCCCTCCCTCTGATTATTTATTGGTTGCTAATTATCAACTGCAACCCGACGTGTTGCCGCAGCCTTCACAGACGTAGCAGGCACCTGAGATCCGCATCTTCACTCCACATGTCATACATAAAGGAGCATCGGATTTGATTCCCGACATCGCTTCCATCAATTCCGTGGAAGATCCGTATCCCTGTGATGGGGCTGGTGTTGAGGTGATCTTGATTTCAGCTGGCTTTGATACCGCAACTGGAGGAGCGATAGCAGGCTCGGTGGAGCGCTCGAATTCATCAATCTCCGTTGGTGCATTCTCGGTGTACTCCCCGGTCTCCAGAGCACGTGCGCGCTCTGCTGCAGAGTAGAGGCCGATCGATGAGCGAGTTGCAAATGGCAGGTAATCAAGTGCCAAGCGACGGAAGATGTAATCCATCATCGACTGTGCAATACGGATATCTGGATCATCTGTCATTCCACTTGGTTCAAATCGCAAGTTGGTGAACTTCTCAACAAAGGTCTCTAGCGGAACCCCGTACTGCAATCCAATAGATACTGCGATTGAGAACGCATCCATGACACCGGCAAGAGTGGAACCCTGTTTGCCGAGTTTGAGGAATACCTCACCGAGTGCCCCATCTGCATATGCACCGGAGGTCATGTACCCCTCAGCTCCGCCGACAGAGAATGATGTTGTCATCGCTGGACGTGACTTGGGAAGGCGCTTACGTACTGCAGCAGCAGGTGCTACATCTGAGGCGGCATCCTTTGACTTTGCTTTGCCGTCAGAGAGTGGCTGACCGACTTTGCAATTGTCGCGGTAGACAGCAAGTGCCTTGAGTCCGAGCTTCCAGCCTTCGTAGTAAACCTCTTCAACTTCGGCGACAGTTGCTTCCTCTGGAAGGTTGACGGTCTTTGAGATCGCACCGGAGAGGAATGGCTGGCATGCAGCCATCATCCGCACGTGGCCCATTGGTGCAATGGAGCGAGCGCCCAATGCACAGTCAAAGACGTCGTAGTGCTCCAGCTTGAGGCCTGGGGCATCAATAACGTGACCGTGTGCTGCAATGAATTCGACAATAGCTTCGATGGTCTCTTCGGCGTAGCCGAGCTTGCGAAGGGCTGCAGGAACAGTCTGGTTGACGATCTGCATTGACCCGCCACCGACAAGCTTCTTGAACTTCACGAGCGAGAAGTCAGGTTCGATACCTGTTGTATCGCAGTCCATCATGAGACCGATTGTTCCGGTGGGGGCAAGTACGGAGATCTGCGCATTGCGCCATCCGTTCTTTCCACCGATTGCGATGCAACCATCCCAAGCCTTATTTGCCTCTGTCCACACATCCCGGTCGAGCGTGGTGACCGACTTCGCAGAAATGGAGGCCGAAGCATGCTTGCGCATCACGCGAGCATGTGGGGTGGCATTTCGTGCGAAGCCTTCATATGGTCCGACGATCCCGGCAAGTTCAGCAGAGCGCTTGTAGGTGATGCCTGACATCAACGATGTGATCGCACCAGCAAGTGCGCGTCCGCCATCAGAATCATATGGGAGACCTGATGCCATCAGGAGTGCACCAAGGTTTGCATATCCGATTCCGAGTTGGCGGTAAGCACGTGTTATCTCACCGATTGCCTGCGTTGGGAAATCCGCGAAGCAGATTGAAATGTCCATCGCAGTAATGATCATCTCTGCTGCGCGAGCGAAGGTCTTTGAATCAAATGATCCATCGGCCTTCAAAAACTTCATCAAGTTAAGAGATGCAAGGTTGCACGAAGAGTTGTCGAGTGACATGTACTCAGAGCACGGATTGGATGCATTGATCCGACCAGTCTCTGGGTTGGTGTGCCAGTCGTTGATTGTGTCGTCGTACTGAATTCCTGGATCAGCACAGGCCCATGCGGCCTCTGCCATCTTGCGGAACAAATTGCGTGCATCGATGGTCTCGATCACGTCGCCGGTTGAGCGAGCCACCAAACCGAAATCAGAGCCATTCTCATATGCGCGCATGAACTTATCGCTGACACGTACTGAGTTATTGGCGTTCTGGTACTGCACGGAGATGATGTCCTTGCCACCCAGGTCCATATCGAAGCCAGCATCGCGGAGCGCGCGGATCTTCTCCTCTTCGCGGACCTTTGTCTCGATGAACTCCTCGATATCTGGATGATCAACGTCGAGTACAACCATCTTGGCCGCGCGACGGGTTGCTCCACCGCTCTTGATGGTGCCCGCGGAGGCATCAGCGCCACGCATAAAGGAGACAGGGCCAGATGCGGTGCCGCCGGACTTTAAAAGTTCTTTGGAAGAGCGGATCCGTGAGAGGTTGAGGCCAGCCCCTGATCCACCCTTGAAGATCATTCCTTCTTCGCGATACCAGTTGAGGATGGAATCCATCGTGTCATCAACGGAGAGGATAAAACAGGCACTTACCTGCTGTGGAGCTGGCGTGCCAACGTTAAACCAGACTGGTGAGTTGAAAGAGAAGATCTGGTGAAGGAGCATGTAAGTAATTTCATGCTCGAAAATCTCTGCGTCTGCATCCGATGTGAAATAACCATTCTCTTTTCCTGCTTTTGTGTAGGTCAGAACAACGCGATCGATTACCTGCTTGAGTGACCATTCACGATTCTCTGCACCAACTGCGCCTCGGAAGTATTTGGTGGTGACAATTGTAGATGCATTGACCGACCAGAAGTCTGGATACTCGACACCTCGCTGCTCAAAGACTGACTCACCCGTGCGCCAGTTTGTCTGAACCACATCGCGTCTCTCCCACGTCACTTCGTCGTAAGGATGTACTCCCGCAGTTGTATAAATGCGTTCGAGTACGAGTCCTTTCCCTGACTTGGCGGTGGACTTACTTGGTCGGTTGATGACCGTCTCTGACATGTGTATATCTCCGGGTTCTTTAGTGGTGCTTTAATTTTTGGCAGTGCTCGTTACAGCGATGTTCTTACTGGCGGGTGTGTTATTTATCGGGGAATTACTCTGCGAAGTTGCACTCGAAGGCACTGCTCGCAATAAAGCGATCTCGCCTTCAAAATCTTCAAGGGAGTTAAAGTTACGGTAAACCGAGGCATATCGCAGGTAAGCCACTTCATCGAGTTCTCGAAGTGGCGCCAAGATCGCAAGCCCCACTTCTTGGGCTTCGATCTCGGCCTGTCCGGTCGTACGAAGGGTCTCTTCAACTCGCATGGCCAAGAGTGCGAGGTCGTCATTGCTGACGGGACGTCCCTGGCAGGCCTTACGGACTCCGGCGACAACCTTCTCGCGGCTAAAGGGCTCTGTGGCCCCGCTTCGCTTGACGATATTGAGAATGGCACTCTCTTGGGTGGTGAACCGCGACCCACATTCAGGACATTCACGACGGCGACGGATCTGCGTGCCGTCTTCAATCTGACGAGAATCCACGACGCGAGAATCATCATGTCGGCAAAATGGGCAGATCATGCGGCGTGTCTTCCTTCCTAAAGTCCTTACGGGGTATAAAGCGATTTTCGAGCAAATCCATGTTTAGCGATCAAAACCACTAATTATGGAACTATATCGCCCTTCGACCCCTACATCTAGTGGCAACTGTAAAGCAGGTATTGAGGGTTCGGCAACATTTCCCCGATGAATTCTTTTATGGCGTGTCGCGGGCTTCAAGCCCCCTCTGAACCCCCAGTGGGCGCCTGGAGGCCTACAAGGCTAGTGCCGGACGTGGCTCCATCCCAACAGAGCGGTAAATATCGTCTATAAATTTGGCGTTGGCCAGGGCATCCTCCATCCCTCCCAATCTCTCCCCTCTACCGGCGATCCGCTCGGCAAAGGCCTGAAGCTGCCAGGTGTAGGAGGAGATTCGAGAGGAATGCTCAGTACGGCTTCGCCATCCACCACTCACCACAATGGAATCATCGGTACCAGGTTGGACAAAAGATGGCACGAAGAGCTCGCCCTCGCTGCCGACAATTCGTAATGGACACTCAAAATGGGTGAACTCCATGCTGCACGAGAGCGTCCCTATCGCCCCATTCTTATAAGCAATCTTCGCCTCCATAAAGCTGTCAACACCAGTCGGTCGTTCTCTCCCAATGGCCGAAATCAGCGTTGGCTCTTCCCCAAAGAGTGCCAATGAAAGGTGACGTTGAACATGCAACGAATAGCAACCTAGATCCATCATTGAACCGGCAGCTAAGGCTAAGTTCCAACGGATATCTGAATCACCGGGTGGAGAAATATTCAGGGCTGAAGTAACGGTGAGAATATTTCCAAGTTCGCCGGAGTTGGCAATTTCAATTGCTCGAATAATTGTTGGGTGACACTGATAGTGAAAACCTTCAATGATTTTTCCAGGAGAATGTGCAGCAACCTCCGCAACACTCTTTGCCTCTTCATAGTTACTTGCAAAAGGTTTCTCAGAGAGAACATGCTTGCCCGCTTTAAGTGCGGCAATATTCCACTGTGCATGATGGGAATTTGGTAGTCCATTATAAATAAGGTCCACGTCGGGGTGGTTGACGACCGCTTCATAACCCTCGACCGCACTTTCAACACCCCAGCGCTCTTTAAATGCTTCTGCTTTAGAAAGTTCTCTTGCTCCAACAACCACCAGTCGATGCCCCAGCACGGCCGCGGGAATGCATATTGCATTGGGCGCTATTCGAGCGGCGCCAAGAATTCCGATACGTAATACCCGGGAATCAACACTTTCATTCATTGCGCGCCCCCGATCAGAACCGCTCCCTTATGGGCTTTCGCCATTCTCTGGTCCAATGTCCAGAGTTGAGTCCGCGCCAAAGTAGCAGTGGCACTAATAATCGCATCCGGCATTTTGAGGTCCGTCTTTGCTCGAACCATGGAGGCCGCAACAGCGATCTCCTGATTCACATCATAAATCTCTGTCATAGCCTCATTAATTCGCTCCACCATAAGTTTCACGGGCACCAATCCCTTACGGGAGGCATGTGTCAATGTTTCCGCCAGCGAGATTGTAGAAATGAAGTAACTATTATCTTTTCCAACCATAAAACTTCTTACACTTTCAAAATACACGTCCCCTTCGTAATACATAGAGATGAGGACAGAAGAGTCGAGAGTCACTCGCCCCATGCATCTGCCCTCTCCGCTTCCCAATCAAGGTCATCAAAAATCCCATTTCCTGCGCCAAACAAACTCATGATTGGGTTCTCTGGCGGGGAAAGCTCTATCTTTCCATCTTCCGTCACCCGGCAATTAATAGTCTGTCCCACTCTAAATCCAGCCTTTCGAATAATCTCCACCGGCAGAGTCACCTGATTTTTGGAGCTCAACCTAGTTGTCGTGGTTCGTCCCCGACGTGTTTTCACAGCGGGGGCTTTTTTCTTAACCTTTACCTTAGCAACCATAGGTCAAGG
>JACPZY010000124.1 GCA_016195215.1 Actinomycetota bacterium
AATCAGTGACGAAGTAAGGGGAGATATATCCCTTGTCGAAACGCATACCCTCTGTGAGCTCTAGTTCGAGACCGAAAGTATTTGATTCTTCAACGGTGATGACGCCCTCTTTGCCGACTTTGTCCATCGCTTCAGCGATCATGTCACCAATGGTGGTGTCAGCCGCAGAGATCGACGCGGTCGCCGCGATCTGCTCTTTGGTTTCGACGTTCTTTGCCATGGCAACGAGTTCGGCAACGACTGCTTCTACTGCCTTCTCGATGCCTCGCTTAAGTGCCATTGGATTTGAACCGGCTGCAACGTTGCGAAGTCCTTCGCGAACTAATGCTTGAGCCAACACGGTTGCAGTGGTGGTTCCATCGCCTGCAACGTCGTCGGTCTTCTTGGCAACTTCCTTAACAAGTTCGGCGCCAATCTTTTCCCACGGGTCTTCAAGGTCGATCTCTTTCGCAATCGAGACACCGTCGTTTGTGATCGTGGGGGCTCCCCACTTCTTCTCCAAAACGACATTTCGGCCACGGGGTCCAAGGGTTACCTTGACCGCATCAGCGAGAATATTCATGCCACGTTCTAGGCCACGACGGGCCTCTTCGTTAAAGGCAATCTGCTTTGCCATAGTTGTTTTCGCTCCTATGTTTTCCGTTATGGGTGAATTATCACTCACACCCCTAGAGTGCTAACGCTAAATCTAGAGCAGGGCTAGCCGGTGGGCAAATGCGCTCTGGGCCGATTTAGCGGGCAGAACGGGCGCTCATCCGTGCCTGACGGAGGCGGCGGAGCCGTTTAACCAGCATGGGAGAGGCAAGGAGGGCATCTTCCCGATCCAGTAGATCGTTAAGTAACTGGTAGTAACGGGGGGCGCTCAGGTCAAAGAGCTCCCTGATAGCGCTCTCCTTTGCCCCGGCATAGCGCCACCAGCTCCGTTCAAACTCCAAAATTCGGACCTCGAGGTCGCTCAAGGTAGAACTCTGGGTCGTGGGGGTGCTCATTGCGCTCTCGTCCATATCGGCAAGCCTAAGGCAGATCCGTCCGAAATGTGGGGATTTAGAGGCTCTCCAGGATGAGATCGATATCGCTCAGCTTGGTCCAAGGATTGACGATGGCAAAGCGGAGGATGGGCTGACCGTGATGGGCAGATGGTGGGATAAACCCGATCTGGTTGGCCAGGAGGTGATCGCTCCACGACTGGTAGTCGGCACTTCCCCATCCGGTCCGGGTAAAGGCGACTACGGAGAGTTCTGGGTCTCGGACCAGTTGCAGGCGGGGATGGAGACGGATCTTCTCCGCCGCGGCACGGGCAACTTCCATCGTCTTCTCGATTGCTTCGGCGTAAGCATCAGTCCCGTGTGCGGCCAGTGAGAACCAGAATGGCAATCCGCGAGTGCGACGAGTCAGATGGATCGCGTAGTCCGAAGGGTTCCATACATCCTCCTCCTGGAGAGTTTCCAGGTAGGAAGCGTGCTGCGTATGGACTTCTTTGGCCACTCTTGGATTTCTGTAAACCAAGGCACAGGCATCAAAGGGAGCAAAGAGCCATTTATGTGGGTCGACGATAAATGAGTCGCAGAGTTCAATCCCTGCAAACTTCTCTCTCGCAGCTGGCGCGCACATTGCAGCCAATCCATAAGCGCCATCTACATGGAACCAAATATCCCGTTCTTTTGTTACGGGTCCGATTGAAACTAAATCATCAATGGTTCCTAAATTAGTAGTGCCGGCAGTGGCGACAACAGCAAAGACTCGTGTCTCCTGCGATCCGTGAAAAATATCAATCTCCCGGGCAACATCGGCACCCCGCAACTTTCCATCAGCGTCAGGTGCGATCGCCAAAACGTCAACATCCATCACTTGCGCAGCAGAGGAAATAGACGAGTGAGCTTCCTTGCTACATGCAATGGCCCAACGGGAAGTTTCTGGCCATAATTTTCGGGCCTCTGCTCGTGCAACTACTAGTGCAGAGAGATTTCCGATCGTGCCCCCTTGTACAAAGACACCACCCGAACTCGCTGGCAAACCTGCCAGGTCGGAGAGCCATCGAATTGCTTGATTCTCTGCAAAGACTGCGCCAGCGCCTTCTTGCCACGAACCGCCATAAAGAGCACTTGCACCAACAACTAAGTCAAAAAGGTTTGCGTATTCACTTGGGGCAGATGGAATAAAAGCCAAGTTGCGCGGGTGGTCAGTCGAGATACATGCCTTGGCCAGGACACGAGTAAATACTTCTAGGGCCTTGTGTCCACCGAGGCCTTTTGCAGTAATCGTATTGCCGACCGCATCAAATAACTGAGACTCGGAAAGTGGGCCATCTAGAGGTGGATCACTCTTGAGGCGATGAAGGCTGTATGCCAGGACTTCATCAGCGAGTACCTCGACTTCGTGGGTGAACTGATGCATGAAGAGAAGTGTGCCACGAGACCCTCTAAACTCATTACAGAGACAGGAACCACCTTGAGAGGAATGGACGTGAAGCAGCAATACGTAAATCTTCGAGGTCACAGAATCTGGAATTCCGAGTGGGCAAATAATGGCGAGGCGCTGGTACTACTCCACGGTGGGTTGAGTGCAACTGAAGATTTTGACAAATATCTGCTGCCTGCCTTTGAAGACACTCATCATGTCTATGCCTACGACCGTACCGCCCACGGTCGAACTGCCGATCGACCTGGAAGTCTCCACTTTGATTTTCAGACAGCGGAGGCAATCGCCTATTTGGAGGATGTCGTGAAAGAACCTGCGCATCTTCTTGGTTGGAGCGATGGCGGGATCATCGCGCTCATGGTGGCGATCAGCCGACCGGACCTGGTTAAGTCAGTAATTGCAATTGGAGCCAATTTTCATTTCGAACAGATGGGTAAGCCAATCGAGCCTTGGGAAATTTCCGAAGATGACCGACTGGAACATGCCGAGCGCTCACCTGACGCGCCTGAGACTCTCGACATTAAAGTAAGCCGGATGCGCGATATCTGGAATAGCGAGCCGACATTAACCCAGGACGACCTGGCCAAGATCCAATGCCCCACATTGATCATGGCCGGCGACGATGAGCGGATGGAAATCGAACACACCGCATCCATGTACCTTGCGATTGCCCAGGGACAGCTGGCTATCATTCCTGGTACTTCACATTTTCTTCTTAAAGAAAAACCAGCGTTGACACAAGCAGTTATCAAACAATTTCTTGATGATCTCAATCCGCCGATTACGCGCCAACCCTTTAGGCGGACGAATCCCGAAATTTTCTAATGGTTTACCGCTCGAACTCTCTCATCGTGTAACTGCGTGAAGATAGGCGCTTTTATCGGCACCATCTCGCCAACTTTTCTGGCAAGAACCCAGTCCGCTAATTCAGGATTCCGTGCGAGGGCAGGGCCATGCATATAGGTAGCAATAATCTGCTCGGTGACGAGACCTTCAACATTACTGTTTGCACCATTGCCGACTCCATGGCGGACGTGACCTAGTGGTTGAAGTTCTTCAAGAAAACGGGTCTGTCCGCCATGATTCTCAAAGCCAGTCAAAGTGGCAATCGGAATTGTCGGCTCGGAAATTACTTCACCTACTGAGCGTTGAGCGGCAGAGATAGTCTCGACGGCGATCAGGCCAAGTCCAGGAATTTTTCGCCCACCTGAGGCAGGAAAACTCTCTCCCAATATCTGGAAACCTGCGCAGACTGCGAAAATGTGCGCCCCATTTTCAAGCGCTCTCTTGATCCCATCCTTCCGTTTGAGGATCTCCATTGCAGCAATCTGTGCGTCATCTTCTCCACCACCCAGAAGATAAATATCTGCGAAAGTGGGAACTTCATCGTTGACACCGATAGTCAACACATCATGAGCAATGCCGCGTTCTTTGAGTCTCCAACTCAAAATATCTACGTTTCCTCGGTCACCGTAGGTTCCCAGGAGTTCAGGAAGAAGGTGGACGATAGTTAAGGTCATGGGCGTTCCACCGACTTCGCCAACCGATGAAATGCAGTGTAAGAAGCAATCAGATCTGCGTTCTTGGCACCAAGTACTTTCGCAGCGGCTACCTCATTATCAACAATGAGATGGGGTATCTCCTGGACAGTCAGACGTGCCGATACATCAACACGTCGCTCGCCCGTTACCAGAACATCTCTTCCTTGAAGAGGCGCGTAGTCGACATCCCAGAGCCAAGAGGTGTCTTTGCCATCTTGGGTATTTGCATTTACTGCCAATAAAACAACCTTGGGCCCACTGGCACTCGTGGCTAAAGTCTCCCGCCAACTTGCCGGGTTCTTAGCAAGAAGAAGGCGGAATTTCGTCTCACCGATATGTAGCTCGCCAAAGCGCCCGTCGACGCTGGAGACTCGTGAAACCGCATCAGCCGCGATCCAGAGAGGGACCCCGAAGAGCGAGGCGGCAATGACGGCTCGGGCAGCATTTGAAATTGCGGCATGTCCAGGGATCTGACTCTTTACTTCTATATTTTGACCCTGCGCTCCAAAGAGCAAGCCGTCCTGCAATACCCACTCTGGTACCGGTTTGGCGAATCCGCACTCACAGGAGTAACTCACTCCCCCGTCCGCCCAGTGTAAAACGTGCCCGCACACTGGACAGGTTGAGGCATCAATATGCCCCATCACACCCGCGCTAAACCAGATTACTTTTGCCCAATCTTGGGCAGACCAGACAACAAATGGATCATCGGCGTCGGCAAGTATCTGACAATCCAGCGGTAGATCCTGGAGCGCCTCTTTCCACTTCTGCGCAACAGAGCGAACCTCCGAGAGTCGATCAAGTTGGTCTCTTCCTAAATTAAGGAGCACGACCAGTTCTGGTCTGGTCTGTTTAATGGCCCACGGCAGAACCATTTCATCGACTTCAAGTGCTGCGATCCTCGCCTTTGTATCTTTGCTCAACGCTGTTGCTACACCGGCAAATAAATTTGCTCCAGTGAAATTGCTCAGAGTTCTCATTGAAGATGCAAGAGCGTTGTAGATAAGTGAGGTCGTGGTGGTCTTCCCATTGGTTCCGGAGACGAGAACAATTCTTCGATTCTTCGAAAGAGTTGCGACGGCACCTGGATCGAGTTTGAGAATTATTCGCCCCGTCACCATGACGCCATTGCCACGTCCAGTCATTCTCGAGATAGCGCCGAAGAGATTGGCTATCAAAATAATGACCTTCAGTATCATCTGCTTAGAAATCCAACGGCTCTAGAACTCCAGTGCTTACGTCATAGATTGCGCCAGCGACCACCACGCCACTTCGCAACAGCGGATATGAACGAATTCGAATGAGATCGGTTTCGAGTGCTTTACGTTGATCGCGCACCGTTCTAAATTCAAGACTTCGAGTGTCAACCCCATACTGAGCTGAAATAGTTCGGTGAATATCCTCTTCCTCGCTCTGCGCCATTCGGCAGTCCGTGTGCGGCATAACCAGGATGCGGTCAACCCCAAGAAGGTAGGTGGCCAGAACCAGGGTTCGTAGTACGTCCTCCGTCACGCGAGCACCCGCGTTACGGAGAATCTTGGCATCCCCCGATTGCATCCCTGCCAAGGCAAGGGGATTGATCCGAGAATCCATACACGTCACAATCGCCAACCCTCTGGCCGCGGTCCCGGAGAGTTGGCTTCCCTGGAAATTGGCCGCAAAGCCCTTATTCGCGCTCAGGACGTCGCTAAATTCTTCGCCGGGAAAGGCGGTTAAGCGTGCTCTCTTCTCCATCAATGCCCCTTCTCCATCTCTACATTCAAAAACTGGTGGGTCTCTGCCAAGGAAGTCTACCTATCGAATAAAGGAGAGAATAAAGGAGAGAAAAAAGGCGTGGAGTCTGTAACGCCGGGCCGACTTTCAGCGTTCTTACATCCAGATAACCACGTGTGGAGGAAAGTTATGAATAGGAACCATCTCATCGCCATCGCTGTGGGGACTCTCATCCTCTCCAGTTCGAATATTGGAGTGGCTCAGGCTGGACCTCATAAGGGTGAGAAGAAATCCCACTCCAAGCAGGTTAAGCCAATCAAATTAAGAAACGGATCGGAAGTTCGGATTTTTGATACCAGCACTGTGATCCCGCGTTCTCACTTCAACACCTCAACGGTCACATCGCAGGTAGATATCGACGATGAAGATGGGAATATGCCGCGATTTGATACCAGCACCGCTACCTCCCACGGTGGGGATTCTGATGACTCTCAAGGTGAGCAGGGCAAAGAGGGAAAGCACGAAAAGCAGGGCGACCAGGGCGACGATGATGACTCCTTCACAGGAACCCTCCCAGCTTCACCCCTCGGTACCCGCAACGACTGACGGCAGCTAATCTGTGAGGCAAGACCACAAATGGGTTAGGGGCTACTGGAAAAGTTGGAAGAGTCGGAAGAGAAGGTCGGAAGTTCGCCCGAGCAGAGTGAGGAAATCACCGACGCTCCCTCCGATCTGCCCAATTACGATCAATTGGTAAAGGAGGCAGTACGTGGAAGTGATACCGCCTTCACCCTCCTCTGGAGCCACTTCCAGCCTCGCATGGTCAGGTACCTCGCCGTCTTTACCAATGATCCCGAAGATCTCTGCTCTGACGTGTGGATCAAAGTCGCGACTTCCATCAAAGGGTTCGAGGGAGATTCGAAGGCTTTTAGGGGATGGATCTACACCATTGCTCGAAATTCGGCTACCGATTTGGCGAGAAAGAAGAAGCGAGAGGGTCTTACATCAGAACTTGTTGAAGGAGATTGGACAGGCGAAAACTCAACGATGGTCGAGGTCATGGATCTGATCAAGCGTCTGCCCCAAGAGTATGCAGAAGTAATCCTGCTACGAGTCGTCGCCAATCTTGATGTGAATGATGTGGCTGACCTAGTCGGAAAGACGCCGGGAAATGTTCGAGTGTTGACGCACCGAGGGCTCAAACAACTAAACGTAATGCTTACAGGGGGTGAGAGATGAACCGCGAAGATAATGATTTCTCGCTCGAAGATAGCGAAGAGTTGATCAACAATCTCAAGTCACACTCTGCCCCTGAATTTGAGAAGTTACGGAGCACTCTCAATCTACTTTCCCATGTAAATGAGCTCTCCCCTATTTCTATTCCCCCCGTCCTGCCCTCGGAGATAGGTCAATCGGTTCAACTTCTCGCTCGGAAATCTTCCAAATCTCGGCGGACTGTTATTACCTCAATTCTCTCGATCGGAATCCTCGCATCCGCATCTCTAGCAGCTGCTGCAGTCTCTGGACGAGGACCTGCTCCCATAGTGAACGCTGGGCGCGAAAGCGCAAGATTGGTAAAGGCGGTCGCGGGAGCTGTTAGCAAAGCTGTGACAGGTAATAATGAAGATTCGCCAACCGCTCCCACACTCAATTCGCCTGGTGCGGGAAATGAGTCAGATGAGAAATCTGAGAATTCAGAACGCTCACTAACGGGACCTTCCTCATTACCAAGTTCAGCAAGTGAGGACAATAAGTCGAACTCCGACTCAAACGATAATGAGGGAAATTCAATTTCAATCACGGCATCACCCAGTACCAAATCTGAACATTCCGGGGATAAAGGGAGTAAAGAGAGTGGAAAGAGCGCTCCCACGTCAAAACCAGAGCCCACCTCCTCGGCAGGAGATGAATCCTCGAATGAAGAGAACGACTAAATAGAGAACGAACTACTTGTTCTTCTCTTTCTTCTCCTGCTTTTTAGCCCGCTTCTCTTTGAGAGAAAGTTTTGGTTCCTTCTTGGTATTAGCTTTGCTTTTCTGTTCTTTATTAGCCATGACATCCTCCTTCCGTAGGAGCGGTGATTTTGTCCGCGTTCAACAATGTGGAGTCTAACCGAAAAGGTATGCTCGGAGCCTTGGGGAGGTAGTGGATGCTCGGATTCACCGTCACGATGCTTGCAGGGTTGGTTGTTGGAACCATCAATGGAATGGCAGGGGGAGCATCCCTCCTCTCCTATCCGGTTCTCCTGGGCCTTGGACTTCCCCCACTTGATGCTGCCATAACAAATGCCCTTGGAGTCTCCAGCGCCAATTTGTTCGCAATCCGCTCGGGCCAACACACGGCAGTCACATTGCTAAAAACCTACCGCAGGCTCATCATCATCTCGGTCCTCTGCTCATTGCTTGGAGCAGCACTTCTTCTGGCCTTTCCACCGAAAATCTTTGAGCATGTCGTTCCCTTTCTACTACTGGCGGCAACTCTCACCCTGCTCCTACCCACCAAACCCCACCTGGGTCGTAGGAACGAAATTGCAGAAACTCTCGGTATCGCATCAAGTGGCCTCTATGGCGGATATTTCGGGCCTGGGCAAGGAGTCATGGTCATCACTGCACTGGCTCGCAACCCAAAGGATCCGGGAACCCTTAACGGAGCTAAGAACATCATTGTCGGAATAACCAGTGCAGCTTCCAACATTGTCTATCTATTTAGTGGAAGGGCTCACTGGTCACTTGTGCTCGCCCTATTTATTGGATCGAGCATTGGCGGAACACTGGGCGGTAAGTGGGCTACCAGAATGTCCCCCCTCTTTTACAGAGCCTTGGTTTTGAGTGTTGGATATGGAGCGTCGATATGGCTCTTTGGAAAATATTATTTTTGGAACTAAGCAGAGCCCCCCGTCAGGATTGAACTGACGACCTTCCGCTTACAAGGCGGATGCTCTACCACTGAGCTAGGGAGGCCTTTATGCGCATTATGTCAGCGCATAAGAGATTGAAGAAATTCGCGCAGGACCGAGCCATCCCTATCGGAAAACACCAGTATGCCCGAGCGAATACCGACCAGGCTGCGGATATACGGCCAAGCCATGTGGCCCGCTGCCCACCTTTATCTTCTTGATCAGTGAACCGTTCTCCGTCGAAATCGCATATATGACGCCGTCATACCGACCCGAGACCCAGAAAATTTTCCCGTCGGCACTGATGCCACCCATATCAGGACTTCCGTCTCCGGGTATCTTCCACTTTGCAATAAGGGCGTTATCGCTAAATCGAAGGACGCTGATTGATCCTTCATTCCGATTGGCGATCAGCATTGTCTTGGAATCACGATTTACATACAGCCCGTGCGCACCGAGTCCAGTATTAATAAATGACAATTTTCCCCATGGAGCCGGCATCACCCAGACACCGTCGCTCATCATGTCAGCTATGTAATAGGTCTTCCCATCGGGTGAGAGTTTCACATCCTGCGGCATTGGCCCCTTATTTGCTATGCCGTTGTGGGATTTGGAAGATCCGCTTCTATTGATATTTGGAATTGCCTGCTTTTTGAGTACCTTCATCTTCGCGGTATCGACTAGAAGTAGATCGCCTGAGAATTCACAAGAGACTACGAAGGTCCTTCCATCAGCGGACCAGTCGGCATGGTTGACGCCATCGCACTGCGAAGAAATTTGCTTCTTGACTGCCATGGTTTGCGGATTCCTAAAGACGATCTTCTTGGCAGCTTCCGACATGACCACTGCATATTTACCGTTGGGAGTGAAATACAGATTGTACGGATCATTGACGTAAATAGCTTTCCCGAATTTCCCTGTGACTGGATCGATCGGAGTCAGAGTATTACCCAAGTCGCTGTTGACCCAGAGTGTTTTCAAATCCCATGATGGAACGACATGCTGAGGCTCGCGGGCTACTTTGTGGACTCCGATGACTTTCATTGACTTAGGGTCAATCACGCTGACTGTATTGCTATTGGTATTGGGTACATAAATGAGCGAGACGAAATCCTTAACCACGGGGGAGAACTTATTTGCGCCATCTTCAGAGTAAATGTTTATCGGGTCAAGAACAGGCGGCATGCCCGGAAGAGTCGAAGTGGCAGCGGCTGCAAGAGGCGAAATTGAGAGCGTTAAAAAGAGTGAAAAGCCGAGCGCAGAAATCTTCGGTAATTTCATGCGCGGAGCAACTCAGAAATGGTCACTGGCGCCAACTTCCGATCCGCGAGGGCCTGCAGGATTAGAGGGAGAGCCGTCACAGTGTGCGAGTGCCCCAGGTGGAGACTCACGATACTTCCGTTCTGAATACTTTTGGTCACGTTGGAGAGAATCGTCTTGGCCGGCGGATCCTGGTAATCACGTGAATCTACGTCATAACTTATGCAGTGGGCATAACCGGAGGCTCCGGCCGCGGCGCGGATGATTCCATTTGACTTCTGTGTCCCCGACGGTCGAAACCATCTACCGGTACTTCCTACTAAGTTCGCCAAAGCCAACTTCCCTTTCGAAATCTCGTACTTCGCCTCTTTGAGCGAGAGCGTGGTCATTGTTTTATGGTTAAGAGTGTGGTTGCCGATTTCATTTCCGGCATCAATAATTTCTTGGCCGATTGTTGAATTGGAGTTGAGCCAAATACCAATAGCCATCACGGTGATTGGAGCCTGATCTTTCTTGGCAATGGCGAGAATCTTTCGCGCAATCGAGAGATCCCCTCCGCCGTGAAAGGTAAGGGCAACCTCTGCCCGCAATCTTGAACCGTGATAAATATCCGCACCCGCGCTTGCCGCCATGGCGCTGCTGGGTAATAAAAATTCACTCGCGCCAACTATGACTGCACTGCCGCCTAAAAGCAGTGCACGGCGGGTGATCGCTCTTTCGTCTCTTCCAGAGTCTTGCATATTTGGAATCCTAGCAACGACAGTTGAAATTAGAATCAGCGATGGCTCTCAGCAACTTTCCAGATAACAGGAACCGAATGTTTCGCTGAACGTCCATCACCTGATGACTTCCCGCGCAACCGCCTCCACAACCATGGCAGTAAGAAGGTTGCAAACCACTTTAGATTCGAGGAGGAACGTTCCGCGAAACTTTCTGGCGGAGCAGGCGGGAGAGGTTCGCGCCACGTTGGAGAGAATGGTAGACCTATTTTCTCCAGGAGACTCTGCGCCACTCGATCGTGTCCGAGTGAATTCAGGTGGAGTCGGTCATCTGCCAGAAAACGACGATCCATCAATAAGTTCTCTTCGTTGGCTTCAGCAACTATCGCGCCCACTTCTTGAGCCACCGAGCGGACATTTGCATTGAAATTCCTAAATCGGGCTTCCCAGAGGTCAGCCGTTCTGCCTTTCCTATCAGTCCGCTCTAAAACGGTAAATAGAAGTGCGGTCGCTCCGGATGCTGCAATTTTGCGAACAGTCTCTGCATATAGCGGCAGAACGAGTTCAGGTTTGTATTTCGGCCGCAATACATCATTGGCGCCGGCGTGAAAGGCTAGAAGAGTGTCAGGCCCCGTTACGAATTCCAAGGCCTTTGGAACCTGCTCTGCCACTACTTGATGGACCAATTTTCCGCGTATGGCTAGATTTAAATAGGTGAAATCTGGAACTTGGGCAGACATAATATCTGCGATTCGATCCGCCCAACCCCGATATTGGCCGTCAATAATCTCATCGGTCATTCCTTCGGTGAAGGAATCTCCACAGGTAATGAGGCGCGTGAATTTCATTCTGCTCGACGCTTCTCATCCACCCAGAAAAGTGCAATTGATGCGGCAACACTCGCGTTGAGGGACTCAGTACTCGAATTCATTGGAATGGAAACCACTAGATCGCATTTCTCCTTTACCAGGCGGGATAGGCCTTTCCCTTCGCTACCCACGACGATCATTATGGACTCCTTGGCAAGTTTCATCTGGCTCAAAGTACTCTCTGATTCTCCGTCGAGCCCAATGACAAAGCAGCCCAATTTCTTTGCGGCATCAATGGCGCGAGATAAATTTGAGAGCTGTGCGATCTGCATTCTCGCAGCAGCACCGGCCGAGCTCTTCCAGGCCGAAGCGGTCATTGCAGCTGCTCGCCGCTCGGTCATGAGAACACCATCTGCGCCAAAGGCGGCCGCACTTCGAACAATTGCGCCCAAATTTCGTGGGTCGGTCACGCCATCAAGGGCAACGATCAACATTGGCGACTTGGCTCTTACGACTATCTCTTCAAAACTCGAGTACTGGTATGGCTTAATCGCCAGCAAGATTCCCTGGCTACTACCAGAGAGACCTTCTACTTCAGCTCGGTGGACCTCTCGAATTGGAAGATGGGTCGCCATCGCCAACTTGAGTGATTCAGTAATGCGATCATCCACATCGATACTTCTGGCAACAATCAACTCAGTGGCTGGAACTCCAGCTCGAAGCGCCTCAACAACCGCGTTACGACCGGCGACTAGTTCGCCCCCGCCCCGGGGTCGCTCGCTCTTTCGCCGCGGGGCACGGGGTCGAGTCTCCTTGGTGAAGGTGGCCTTCTTCCGCTTGGCTGCTGCGTGATACGGGCGATCTTCGGCTTTGGGGGTTGGTCCCTTGCCCGCGAGACGGCGCTTCTTCTTCCCGCCCGTGCCCGTGGTCGCACCTTTCTTAGATGTGCGGACCGCGCCGCGTCGTTCTGAATTTCCGGCCATGTGATTACCGCTCTTCCTTAGGTTTTATCGACCAACGTGGTCCTTGCGGCGTATCTTCAACAGCGATTCCCAATTCGCCCAGCTCGTCGCGTATCTGGTCGGATGTTGCAAAATCTTTCCGCTCGCGAGCGGCAACACGTTGTGTGAGTGCGAGTTCGATTGTTCCGGTGAGAGCACTTTCCAGATCCCCATCATCACTCTCTGAATACGCGGGATCGTACGGATCGCAGCCGAGAATTTCTAGAGCTCCGCGAATTTCTCCCGCTTTCAAATCAAGCATTCCCAAATCTCCAGATGCAAGAGCGATATTTCCGACTCTTAACGCCTCGGCTATATGAGCGAGCCCTTGCGGAACGGCTAGATCATCATTCATTGCATCACTAAATCCTTGCGAGAGAGTTGGTTTGGGGAGTTTTCCCAGGGCGAGATTTGCTCTTTTGAGAAAACTCTCAATGCGGCGAAAAGCGGTTGCGGACTCCTCGAGAGACTCTGGTGAATACTCGAGTATCGATCGGTAATGAGCGCCGCTGAGGTACCAGCGCAATTCAATACGACGCACTTTTTTAAGTACCACTTGAACCTGCATGGAGTTGCCAAGTGACTTGCTCATTTTCTCACCCGAGGCAGTAACGAGAGCGTTGTGCATCCAAATATTTGCGAATGCCCATCCAGCGGCCTGCGATTGCGCAATCTCGTTCTCGTGATGAGGAAAAATTAGATCTAAACCCCCACCATGAATATCAAATGCCTCGCCTAGATATGCGTGCGCCATGGCAGAGCACTCCAAGTGCCAGCCTGGCCTGCCCGGGCCCCACGGGGTCGGCCATGAGGGCTCACCTTCTTTGGCGCCTTTCCACATTGCAAAATCCCGTTGGTCCTTTTTGAATTTATCATCTGAATCTGCGGCCGATTGAAGATCATCGATATTCTGACGGGAGAGGGTCAGGTAAGATTTGAGTTTGCGAACTTCTAAGTAGACATCCCCGTTCCCAGGAGCGTAGGCGACTCCTTTCCCAATCAAATTAGCCATTAATTCAATCATCTGAGTTATATGGCCTGTCGCGCGAGGTTCGTATGTTGGAGGCATGACATTGAGTGCTTCATAAGCAGCGGCGAACTCCCGTTCGAATTTCATTGCCAATGCCCACCATGGCATCTTTTCGTGGATAGCTTTATGCAGAATCTTGTCGTCGATATCGGTGACATTTCTAATGAATGTCACTTCATACCCCGACTTCATCAGCCAACGACGGAGAATGTCAAAATTAATGGCGCTTCGCACGTGACCAATATGCGGTGGCGCTTGAACGGTCGCTCCACAGAGATAGATTGTGGCTACACCGGGTTTTAATGGGGTAAATAGTTGCGTGCTTCGCGACAGAGTGTCGTAAAGCGCAAACGAATTCATCGGATCACCCAATCTTCGAATGTAAAGTTATTTAGGAAGCAGTGTAAATTAGAGCAGAGGCAATGGCAGCCAGGCCGCGGCCTTCGCCGGTAAATCCCAGACCATCTGTCGTTGTCGCCGAGATCGAAACATCGGCGCCGCCTAGGGCAGTTGAAAGTGCCGCGATTGCTTCGCTTCTCCTAAAAGCAATTTTTGGTCGATTCCCAATAATTTGAACACTGACATTCCCAACTTCAAATTTCGCCTCGTGCAAGAGTCGCAGCGTTTCTGCCAGTAGCTGTGTCCCAGATGCTGCCTTGTACTCTGGACGATCGACTCCAAAATTGGATCCTAAATCGCCAAGACCTGCAGCAGCAAAGAGCGCATCACAGATTGCATGGGCTGCAACATCACCATCTGAATGGGCCTCGACACCGATCTCATCTGGCCAGAGAAGACCACCAAGCCACATTGGCCGATCGCGATCCATGGAGTATGCGTGCGCATCAACACCGACCCCCGTTCGGAATTTGCCAGCATTATCTGCGGGGGGCGACGACGGTCTCATCAATTGCCTTCCGGTAAAGAGATTTAAGAGGCAAGAACCTCGTCGAGAATTGAGCCAGCCTTCTCTTCATCTGTCCGCTCAGCAAGTGCTAGTTCAGAGACGAGGATCTGCTTTGCCTTAGCGAGCATCCGCTTCTCTCCGGCTGAAAGACCACGATCAAGATCGCGACGGTAAAGATCTCTAACGACCTCTGCAACCTTGATGACATCACCTGAGGCTAGCTTTTCAAGGTTGGCCTTATACCGCCGTGACCAGTTGGTGGGTTCTTCTGTGTAAGGTTGACGCAGAACATTAAATACCCGCTCTAGTCCGGCACTGTCCACGACATCGCGGACACCTACTAGGTCAACATTCTCTGAAGGCACTCGCACAGTGAGTTCGCCTTGGGCAATTTTAAGGACTAAATACGTTTTCTCTTCGCCTTTGATTAAACGCGTCTCAATCGCTTCGATCAGAGCCGCGCCATGATGAGGATAAACAACGGTCTCGCCGACCTTAAATGACATGTAATACCCTTCGTTAGACCCCAATAATACCAGCGATTAGTGACCACCATCACCCACGATTTAGGCGCAAAATAGGCGCTTCTGGGATATTTCATTTGCCGTGAGAGAATTACGCACCCAAATACCTGGAGTGAAGAAGGAGAGAACCTCATGCGTGTGCGAGCCGTTACTGCAGTAGCTCTATTGATAATTCTGGGGCTCTCACTCTCCGCATGCGGAGCCGGGAAAGACGCAGCGACTCGACAAATCACGCAGGTGACGGACGGTGTGGACGGCTCGATCTCAAGTTACGGCAGCGATCTCAAAGTTAATTCCGTGCTCCTTGTTGCACAACCTGATGGTTCGGCAGTTCTTGTTGGTTCGATTGTGAACCGATCTTCGAAAGAGGATGCTCTCTTAGGTATTACCGCAGGTGGAATTAGCGCAACGCTCTCCCAGAAAGTTCTGACACTCCCGCCAGATCTTCCACTTCGATTTAGTGGAGATTCTTCTAATGCAAGTGCAGTTATACCTGGACTCAATGCAGCCGTCGGTACCCGGGTAAAACTTCAGATGTTCTTCGGTAACGCTGGCGCACTCGCACTGGATGTAATTGTTCGCGAACGCGCAGGCGATTTTGCCGGAGTCAGCGCACCTGGCAACTAAGACTCCATCTTGTAACCCAAACCCCTCACGGTCTGTATCAGTACAGGATTGGCCGGGTCCTTCTCAATTTTTGCACGTAATCTCTTGATGTGCACATCTAAGGTCTTGGTATCCCCGACGTAATCGCTTCCCCACACTCGATCAATTAATTGCATGCGGGTGACTACTCGCCCTGAATTTCTCATGAGAAATTCGAGTAATTCAAATTCTTTAAGTGGGAAATTAATAGTTGCGCTATTGACGGTGACAATGTGCCGATCAGTGTCCATGCGTACCGGCCCGGCTAGAAGCACATGGCCGTCATCTAAGGAGAAGCCAGCCTCGCCATTTCTTCGAAGTACTGCATGAATACGAGCAACCAATTCACGTGAAGAGTAGGGCTTTGTCACATAGTCATCTGCACCGAGTTCGAGGCCAACAACCTTGTCTACCTCTGAATCTTTGGCTGTCAACATAATGATTGGCACGTTCGACCGAGTGCGCAACTGCCGACACACTTCCGTTCCTGAAAGACCGGGAAGCATGAGATCCAAGAGAACTAGGTCGGCGCCATGTCGATCAAACTCTTCGATCGCTCTATGTCCCGTATCGGCGACTCCGACTTCAAACCCTTCACGTACTAAGAGATAGGCCAGTGCCTCCGAAAAGGAATCTTCATCTTCGACGACGAGAATCCGGGTCATTTCTCCTCCGCTTGGGATATACCAACATTAATAGCATCTATCGTTTCGGGTCGATGATAAAGCGGAAAACGGATGGTAAATGTCGTGCCCGCCCCCTCCACGCTCCAGACGGAAATATCTCCGCCGTGGTTTGCAACAACATGTTTGACGATTGATAAACCCAGACCCGTCCCGCCAGTGGCTCGGGATCGCGCCGGATCTACCCGATAGAAACGCTCGAAGATCCGCTCTATATCTTTCTCCGGAATTCCGATCCCTTGGTCTGAAATGGAAATTTCCGCAAGGTCATCTTGTATGCGCAGTGCGATCGCCACTCGAGTTCCATTCGGACTGTAATTAATTGCATTCTCGATCAAGTTACTAACTGCCATCTGAATTTGATGGCGATCCCCCAGAACTTCGATTTCATCAAGTTCCTTAAAACTAAGCGAGATGTTTCTCGAATCCGCAGCCATACGAGCAGAATCAATTGCCTCCGAAATGAGATCCGAGAGGTTAAGGGCCTTCGCATTCTTCAATGGGTCTTCATCTTGCAGACGAGAGAGATCGATTATCTCCTGGACTAGATCTGAAAGTCTCTCGGCTTCCATCTGCATACGCGTCGCAAAATTAACAATCGCCTCAGGATCATCGCGTGCGCCCAGAACGGCCTCGCTTAGGATCGAAAGCGCACCAATCGGAGTCTTTAATTCATGTGAAATATTGGCAATAAAATCTCGTCGGATTGCATCCAGTCGGCGGAATTCACTCTCATCAAAAATAAGAACAACAACGAGCCCCTGCTCACCAATCGGTGAGACTCTCACCTGCAAATCGTGGGTGCCTTCCCCTATGGGGCCTCTCGGAAGGGCCACGGTTCCCTCTTGATACTCCTTGGAGCGGCGTGCCGCGCGCACGAGGGTAAGAATTGGATCTGAGACCAATCTTCCATCTTTGATGAGGCTGAGTGCTCCCGTCCGGTTTGAAGAAACGAGTATCACTTCACCCGGTGCCAGAACGAGGTATTCGGCATCGACTATGTGGAGTAGATCGATAATTCCCGGTGGCAATTCCCACGTCGGTTGAGTTTCGGTTCCTGCCCGTCGCCTTCTTAGCACTCCCTTATCGTAGAGTCGCAAGTCGGTTGATACCCAACCAGAAGTCAGTAAAACCACTCATAAAGCCAACTCTTTGCACCTCATTCAATTCCCGTTCACTTAGAGCACCCGAAATAGGGCGTTCAAGAGATATTGTTACGCCATGCGCGACGCTTTTCATGATGATCTCAATTCGATCGGTCAGACACTCATTGACATGAGCCGACGGGTTTCTCGAGCGATGGAATTAGCGACGACTGCATTACTTGAGGCCGATTTACAATTAGCCGAGCAAATTATCTCCGATGACGATGTCATAGATGTCATGCAACATGAACTAGATGCGAAGACTCTCAACCTGCTCGCTCGTCAACAACCCGTGGCAGGTGACCTCAGAACACTTGTCACCTCTCTCAGGATGAGCGCCGATTTAGAGCGTATGGGAGATATGACTCACCACATCGCCAAGATCGCCCGCATGCGATACCCCGCCAAAGCTGTCCCGGAAGAATTAGCCAGCACAATTGAAGACATGGGTAAAATCGCCAAGGGGATTATTGATAAGACCACCCACGTCATCGAGAGCCATGACCTACAGTTGGCAGTTGAACTGGAAAAAGACGATGACGAGATGGATAAATTGCATCGCAAGTTATTCCTCACTCTCCTCGACGACGCTTGGCCACACGGAATTGAGACGGCAATCGACATGACGCTTCTTGGTCGCTATTACGAACGATGTGCCGACCACGCTGTATCAGTGGCCCGCCGTGTCTACTTCTTGGTTACCGGAGAATTTGCCTCGGAACGTAACTAGCGCTTTCCTTGGTTGGCCACTGCATTAATCGCCGCCTCGGCGGCGCTCGGATCTAAATACTCCCCGCCCTTCTTAATCGGTCGCATCTGCGCATCAAGTTGGTAGAGCAGGGGAATACCCGTTGGAATGTTCAATTCAGCGATCTCTGCATCGGAAATTCCATCTAGGTGTTTCACCAGAGCACGGAGTGAATTGCCATGTGCTGTAACAAGGACGATCCTCTCGTCGCGCAGGTCGGGGAGAATTGATTCCTCCCAGTAAGGAAGCATCCGGGCAACTACGTCTTTGAGACATTCGGTCTGCGGGTTGGCGCTGCCCAAATCGGAGTAACGTGGATCCTTCGCCTGGCTAAAGGGGTCGGCATCATCAATCGGCGGAGGGGGAACATCGTAAGAACGTCGCCATAATTTGAACTGCTCTTCGCCGTAGGTTTCTAAAGTCGCTTTCTTATCTTTGCCCTGAAGTGCGCCGTAGTGCCGCTCGTTCAATCGCCACGAGCGTCGAACCGGAATCCAGTGACGATCACACACATCCAAGGCTATCTGTGCCGTTTGTATGGCACGTCTGAGGAGCGAAGTGTGAAGCAGGTCAGGAAGAAGTCCGCGCTCCATAAGGAGGAGGCCCGCTCGACCTGCCTCTGATTCGCCTTTTTGCGAGAGTGGCACATCGACCCAACCTGTGAAGAGATTCTTTGCATTCCATTCACTTTCGCCGTGGCGAAGGAGGATCAATGTGTAACTCATAGCTCTATCTTGCCAAGAATCAACTACTGAGATCAAACCGAGTAATCGAAGTCTGGGATTAGAGCAAGTGCTCAAATGCCTTGAGATTGGCCAATGACTCTCCGCGTGAAAGCCGCCAGGCCCATTCGCGCCGAATTGCAGAGGCAAAGCCCATTTCCAAAAGCGGATTGAACGCTCCGTCTGAGTACTGGAGGACAGCACCGATGAGACGATCTAGTTCTTGGTCACTCACGACACCAAGAGGCAAACGTCCGACAAGGTAGAGATCTCCAAGTTCATTGAGGGCGAAAGCGACCCCGTACATCGATCCATTTTTACGTAAGCACCACTCAAAAACTCTCTCTTGATTCTCGTCGGGCTTGCGAATGATAAAGGCATTGATGCTCAAGGAGTGGTCTCCGACTACCAAGGCGCAGTGAGTTTGCAATTTCTTCTCACCTGGGAGCGTTACTAAAAAGTTGTCCTTATTGGCTCGTTCGTATTCGATCTCGTGGGATTCTAAAAATTCCTCAATTATGACCCTGGGATCGATGCTGACCACTAGATGTTACCCGTCTGAGGATGCGTTCTGGCGCTCCATCTGCGATAGCACGCGATCATAAATATCCAAAGTGCCTCGTGCCGTGGCATCCCAACCAAAGTGAGACGAATGCTCGAGGGCTCCAACCGAGAGAAGCACGCGGCGTTGTGGCTCGACAAGCAAACGTGCAATAACTGAAGACCAAGCGCGCGGGTCATGGCCGTCAACAAGGACGCCAGATATTCCATCTGCTACTGCAGTTCGCAACCCACCGACCGCCGTTGCAATAACTGGAGTGCCACAAGCTTGCGCTTCAAGGGCAACGAGTCCAAAAGATTCACTATAACTTGGAACACAGACCAGATCGGCGGCGCGGTACCAGTTGGGAAGCTCTGCCCGCGGAAGTGGCGGAAAGAACCGGACAATATCGGAGAGATTTAACCAATTGACCAACTCTTTTAACCGCTCTACTTCCTCTAGCCCATTTCCAGATGCACCACCGATGATAAAAACAATGAGCTTGGCTCGCAGGTGCGGTGAGTGGGAGAGCATTTCAGCGGTTGAACGGATCAAGAGTTCTGGCCCCTTGTGTGGCTGGATTCGACCGACAAATGCAACCACCTGTGCGTCCTGCGGAATCGACAACAGTGCACGCGCAGTTGCCCTGCCACTTCCCGGCGTAAATGTGTAGAGATCTACCCCAGGGGTGACTACCTGAACTAAATCTGGACAGGCACCGTAGAGAGAGACAAGGCTGGCAGCTTCTGAGTCAGTATTTGCGATAAGCACGCTTGATGCGGAGACAACTTCAGTCTCTCCAGCAACGCGCTCTTCCGGCTCATCAGGCTCACCTTCGGCAAGATTGAGATTCTTAACACGGGCCATCGTGTGCATCGTATGGACAAGTGGGATATTCAATTTCTTACTTGCCGGAATTCCCACCTTTCCTGATATCCAGTAATGGGAATGGATGAGGTCGTACTCCGATTTACCTTGGATCACCCGGATGAATTCTTTTGAAAGCTCATCTGAAAATCGCGGCAACTCCTCTTTTCTCACTCCGCCAATCGGTCCCGCCGTCAG
>JACPZY010000125.1 GCA_016195215.1 Actinomycetota bacterium
TCGCAAATCCCGGGTGCTATGCAACTGCCATTGCGCTCGGGACCGCGCCTGCGCTCACCGTAATTGACTATTCTGACGTGGTCGTCGTTGCCGCATCGGGTACAACGGGTGCGGGTAGGAGTTCAAAGCCATCCTTGTCGGCGAGCGAGGTGATGGGTTCATTGAGTTCCTATAAGTTCGGTGGAGTTCACCAACACACTCCCGAAATTGAAGAATCATTGGCTGAAGTTGCTCAGTCACCCGTCAATATTTCTTTTACTCCGGTACTAGCTCCAATGCCGAGGGGAATTCTTGCGACAATCACTTCGCGTTTGAGCAGATCCATTGGAGAGGAGGATCTCCGCTCTCTCTACACAGACCGATATGGAACGGAGGAGTTCGTCTCTCTCCTTCCAAATGGAATTCTTCCGAAAACCTCAAGTGTTCTGGGAAGTAATAGAGTGCAGATTCAAGTTGCTATTGATGAGCACGCGAAGAGAGTTGTAATTTCGGTTGCTATCGATAACTTAGGTAAAGGTGCTGCAGGACAGGCTATCCAGAATGCAAATCTCATAGCTGGGTTACCGGAGTCCACCGGTTTGCTGGTAGATGGGTTAGGCGTATGAGCCTTCCAAGAGGTTTCAGGGCTGGAGCGGTGGCAGCAGGGTTGAAAAGTTCTGGCTTGCTTGACTTAGCCATCATTGAGAACCAAGGACCTCATTTTGCATGTGCGGGAGTATTTACCACTAATAAAGTGCTTGCCGCCCCTGTCATTTGGACGAAGCAGATAATTGACGGAGGTTCAATTAGCGCGGTGCTCCTTAACTCGGGAGGCGCCAATGCCTGTACGGGTCCACAAGGTTTCGCAGATACACACAAGAGCGCTGAACACGTTGCAGAATTATTGGGAATTTCATCATCGGAGGTAGCAGTCTGTTCAACGGGTCTGATTGGCGAGCTGCTTCCTATGGAGAAGATCCTTTCTGGTATCGACTCAATTGCTTCTCACCTTGGCAATGATCAACTTGAAGAGGTGGCGCGAGCAATCATGACAACGGATTCCGTGCCTAAGATGGCCGGTAGCAAAAAATTTAATGTTCAGACGACTGGCATTGCGAAGGGTGCTGGCATGCTGGCTCCGTCCCTAGCAACCATGCTCTCCGTCATCATGACAGATGCGGTTGTCGACGAAAATACATTGCAAGAAATATTTTCTCGCGTCTGTGACCGCACCTACAACAGACTGGATTCCGATGGGTGTACCTCTACAAATGACACGGTTCTCCTTCTTTCATCTGGAGCTTCAGGCATCTCGATTTCAGATTCCGATCTCGAAGAGGTGCTGATGGATATCTGCGGCTTCCTCGCCAATCAACTCGTCGCAGATGCAGAGGGCCACACGAAGGTTGTTTCTATTCAGGTGATTAATGCAGAATCGGAGGAGGATGCCGTCAATGTTGGGCGGGCGTGTGCAAGAAATAATCTCCTCAAGTGCGCGCTCTTTGGCGGCGATCCCAACTGGGGAAGAATTCTTGCTGCAGTAGGAACGGCAGAGGCGGAGTTCGATCCTTTTGATGTGGACGTGACGCTCAATGGAATCCTCGTTGCCCGTTCAAGCGGGCCGGGTGAGGATCGCTCGTTAGTGGACCTTTCGGGCCCTCAGGTAGAAATCATTATCGATCTCAAGGCAGGTAATGAATCTGCGACCATCATGACAAATGATTTGAGCCACGATTATGTTCACGAGAACTCGGCCTACGCGACATGATCGTTATTAAGTTTGGTGGCCATGCGATGACCGATGAAGAAGGCCTATTTGCCAAGGCGGTACAGGGTGCCCTTGATATGGGTGAGGATTGCATCATCGTCCATGGTGGGGGACCGCAAATCGACGCCGCGCTTAAAGAGGCAAATATTGCGCCGAACTTCCTAGGTGGTTTTCGAGTCACAACGCCGGAAGTTTTCGAGATAGTGCAGAGAGTTTTGACTGGTGGAGTCCTCAGAAACGTGGTTGCGCAACTCCGGAATGCAGGGATCAATGCGGTTGGTCTCTCTGGTCGCGATGGCGGGTTGTTGATCGCAAAAAAGATGGAGAAGTTGGTGGATGGTTCGCCCGCTGAATTAGGCCAGGTGGGCGAAGTCGTTCGAGTTGATACTTCGATATTGGATGCGCTTATTTCTTCAGGTTTTCTTCCTGTCGTCTCCTCGGTCGCCGTCGAAGGCGATGAAAATAGCGAAAATTCTCTGGTCGGCCTAAATGTAAATGCAGACTTGGCTGCCGGTGCTATCGCCGGCGCTGTGAAGGCATCGACTCTGATATTTATGACGGACGTCGCTGGCATCTACCGAAATTGGCCAGACACTTCATCACTGATTACTTCTATCTCATCCGCTGAGCTCCGATCGATAAAAGGAGAGTTCGCAGAGGGAATGGCGCCCAAAGTACTAGCTTGCTTGAATGCAATAGAGGCCGGCGCGCAGAGTGTCCGAATTATCGACGGCAAAGATCCGAAGGCTTTTGCACTTGCTCTTCGCGGAATGGGAGGAACGGTGGTCACGCCATGACGATTCCCGCAGAAACTTTCTCGAAGCGTTGGGAAAGTGCACTTCAATACAATTACGGACGACCTGAACTGACACTGATTAGTGGCAAAGGTTTGAAGATCACTGATAGCGAAGGAAATACTTATTTGGATTTCCTCG
The DNA here is from genome assembly GCA_016195215.1 of Actinomycetota bacterium. Taxonomy (GTDB): domain Bacteria; phylum Actinomycetota; class Actinomycetes; order Nanopelagicales; family Nanopelagicaceae; genus QYPT01. Next base: position 2,683 of record JACPZY010000125.1, read on the forward strand.
GAGGTATTGCGACAAATGTACTTGGGCATGCCCATCCAGCGATCGTCAAGGCGGTGAGTGAGCAGATTTCGACGTTGGGTCACGTAAGCAACTTCTTCAGTCATCCAGGCGTATTGGCACTTGCCGAAAAGCTGCAAGAACTTACAGGCGATAGTTCGGCACGAGTTTTTTTCTGCAACTCGGGTGCTGAGGCGAATGAAGCCGCCCTTAAACTTTCTAGGAAGACTGGAAGAGAGAGAATTGTTGCAACTCAAGGGGCATTCCATGGTCGGACTATGGGAGCTCTCTCGCTCACCGGTCAACCCTCTAAGCGCGATCCATTTAAGCCGCTTCTTCCTGGGATTGTTCATCTTCCCTTTGACGATCTCGAGGCAATGAGAAAGAAAGTGACTCGAAAAACTGCAATGGTGATAATCGAACCAATTTTGGGCGAGGCAGGTGTCATCATGCCTTCGCCCGGTTATCTCTCGGGAATTCGTGCCATTTGTAATGCGACAGGCGCATTAATGGTGGTAGACGCAGTACAGACGGGTATGGGAAGAACGGGTCAATGGTTTGGCTATGAACATGAGGGAATCGTCCCTGATGTGGTGACTCTGGCAAAGGGGTTGGGTGGCGGACTTCCATTAGGTGCGATGATCGCGCTAGGTGGAACTTCGCATCTTTTTCAACCGGGTGATCACGGAACAACTTTTGGCGGCAACCCTGTTGCATGCGCGAGTGCATTAGCGGCGATTGACGTGCTGGAAAGAAAGTCGCTGCTCAAGCAGGCCCGCGATCACGAATTCACCATCAAATCCTCCCTTTCGCAACTGCCTGGCGTTAAGGAAGTGCGAGGAATGGGACTCCTTCTTGGGATCGTGCTCGAGAAGGAAGTCGCGCCAGAGATGAAAAATGCACTCCAGAGCGCAGGCGTTCTTGTCAATGCGCCGACCCCACATGTCATTCGAATTGCGCCCGCACTCATCGTCTCGACGGCCGAAGTTAAGAAATTTATTTCGATATTCTCGAAAGTTTTGGCAGTCCATGGCTGAGTCAAAGAGAACAAGCGCCTCCGCGCGCAGAGCGAAGGTCATTTCGCTGGTGCAAGCAGGAGTTGTACATTCGCAATCAGATCTGGTGACATTGCTCAATCGAGCCGGATTTGAGGTTACTCAAGCAACAGCGAGTAGAGACCTAGAGGATATCGGTGCCCTTCGAGGCAGGAACCGAGAGGGAGCAACCGTCTACCAGATGCCCTCTGATGAGGCGCAGAGTCGCGCGCGCGTCATCTCCCTTCCCTCGGAATTAATACTCAGCGTCGAATCAAGTGGCAACCTCGCAGTGGTGCGAACTCCACCCGGTGGCGCTCAACTTTTGGCGAGTGCGCTAGATGGCGCACGATCACACGGCGATTTGGACTCAGTGATCGGCACTATCGCTGGGGATGACACGGTACTGATAATTTCCAAGAAAGTGGCAGGTGGGGCGGCTTTAGCGAAAGAATTGCTTGCGTTTGCCGAACCGCATACAAAGTTAAAAGGTCTTAAGAATTCAAAAAACCAGAGAACGAAAAAGGGAGCTCGCCCATGAAAGAGAAGATTGTTCTAGCCTACTCAGGAGGTCTCGATACCTCTGTCGCTATCGGTTGGATTGAGCGCGAGACCGGAGCCGAGGTTATTGCCGTCGCCGTTGACGTCGGACAAGAAGGCGAAGACCTTCAGGTTATCAAAGAACGTGCTCTGGCTTGCGGCGCGATTGCCGCTGAGGTCGTAGATGCTCGCGAAGAATTCGCCAACGAGTACTGCCTGCCTGCACTGAAGGCAAATGCGCTTTATATGGATCGGTATCCGCTGGTTTCGGCGCTGTCCCGTCCGTTGATTGTGAAGCATCTGGTGGAAGCCGCGCGCAAGCACGGCGCTTCACGAGTAGCGCATGGTTGCACTGGGAAAGGCAATGACCAGGTCCGGTTTGAAGTTGGTACGGGTGCATTGGCGCCCGACCTTACATCGTATGCACCAGTACGGGATTCTGGAATGACGCGCGATAAAGCCATTGCTTTTGCGCAAGAGCAGAATCTGCCGATTGAGACGACGAAGAAGAATCCGTTCTCAATTGACCAAAATGTATGGGGTCGTGCTGTGGAAACTGGATTCTTGGAAGATATCTGGAATGCGCCAACCGAAACCGTTTACTCATACACCCAAGATCCATCAATTTCGCGTGACGCCGATGAAGTAATTATTACTTTCACGAAGGGCGCTCCAACAGCGATTGACGGACGACCTGTCACGATGCTTCAGGCAATTGTCGAACTTAATCAACGTGCGGGCGCGCAAGGTGTGGGCCGGCTCGACATGGTTGAAGACAGACTCGTCGGAATTAAGAGCCGAGAAGTTTATGAGGCGCCAGGTGCCCTCGCTCTCATCACGGCGCATCAAGAGTTGGAGAATGTCTGCGTTGAACGGGACCTTGCTCGCTTTAAGAGGGCGAGCGAGCAACGTTGGGGTGAGTTAGTTTATGACGGCCTCTGGTTCTCACCACTGCGAGAAGGCTTGGATAGTTTCTTCGCTTTTGCAAACGAGTATGTCACCGGAGATGTACGGTTGAAGATGCATGCCGGACGTTGCTGGGTCACCGGGCGTCGCAGCGAAGCTTCTCTGTACGATTTCGATATGGCGACATATGACCAAGGAGACACTTTTGACCAATCACTGGCAAAGGGATTTGTCGACCTCTGGGGGCTTCCATCGCGGATTGCTTCTGCGCGAAATTTGAGAGTGAAGAAATAGTTATGGCTTTATGGGGTGGGAGATTTTCACACGGGCCAGCCGATGCACTCTTTGCTCTTTCGCGGAGCATTCAATTCGATTGGCGATTGGCTCCGTATGATTTGCGATCCTCTCTTGCCCATTTGCAGGGATTGGAAGATGGGGGACTCCTAGGCACTTCGGACGCGTCCCTTATTCGAAAAGCACTTAAGCAACTTCAGAAGGAAGTCGAGTCTGGGGAATTTGCTCCGCAAGAGGGCGATGAAGATGTGCATAGCGCCCTTGAACGTGGGCTTACAGAGAAGTTAGGCGAACTTGGTGGTGCGCTTCGCGCTGGACGATCACGAAACGATCAAGTAGCAACAGATCTCAGACTGTACGCACTTGATCACATGCTCAATGTCGCTGGGCTTGTTTCAGATCTTCAGTCGACAATTATTGAAAAATCGAGAGAGTACATAGATGCTCCGGCACCGGGGTTTACCCACCTTCAACACGCACAGCCAGTTCTATTCGCACACGAACTCGCAAAACATGCCCATGCCCTAGGTCGAGATGTAGATCGAATCCGCGATTGGTATGAGCGCACCTCATTTTCACCACTTGGTGCCGGGGCCCTTGCGGGTTCATCCCTTCCAATCAACCCCGAAGCGAGTGCATCAGAACTCGGATTCAAAGCGCCGATTGCAAATAGTATCGACGCCGTAAGTGATAGAGATTTCGTCGCCGAAGCTTTATTTGCGCTTGCGATGGTCGGTCTCCACCTTTCTCGTATGGGAGAGGAGTGGTCTCTTTGGACGTCGACGGAATTTGGATGGGCAAAACTGGATGATGCGTATGCAACAGGATCATCAATCATGCCGCAGAAGAAGAACCCCGACATCGCTGAATTGGCCCGCGGCAAAGCTGGGCGACTCATTGGAAATCTCACTGCTGTTCTGACAATGCTCAAGGGATTGCCATTCGCATATAACCGCGATCTTCAGGAAGACAAAGAACCACTCTTTGACTCATTAGACACACTGAACTTAGTTATTCCTGCTTTCGGCGGCATGGTCGCGACTACGGTCTTCAACCGGGAGAAGATGGCGATGGCAGCTCCCACGGGGTTTTCACTCGCAACTGAAATCGCGGATTTCCTCGTACGCGTCGGGGTTCCTTTCGCAACGGCTCACGAAGCAGCGGGAGAGTGCGTTCGCAGATGTGAGTCGACCGGTCGCGAACTCCACGAACTGACAGATGATGAATTCGCAGCGGTTCACCCCGCCCTGACAGCCGAGGTTCGAGGAGTCCTTACCGTTTCTGGGGCTCTTGCATCCCGCACCACATTTGGTGGCACGGCCCCAGATCAAATCACATCTCAACTCTCATCTCTTGCGGCACAGATCGCGAAGAACTCAGCATGGATTGGCAGCGAGAGTCAGCGCTTTTCGGGCATGATGGGTCAATGAACCTTCTTGACGACCTGAAATGGCGCGGCTTATTGGCGCAGTCAACTGATGAAACGCAGTTGAAGGCGGCGCTGGCCAAGCCCATCACTTTGTACGCGGGTTTCGATCCAACCGCTCCCAGTATGCATGTCGGAAACCTCGTCATCTTGACTGTTCTTCGAAGATTTCAACTCGCAGGTCACCACGCGATTGCACTTGTTGGTGGCGCAACGGGCTTGGTGGGGGATCCAAGCGGGAAGAATGAAGAGCGAATCCTCAATACTGAGGAAGTAGTCGAAGAGTGGGTATTGCGTTTTCGCAACCAGTTCTCAAAGTTCTTGGACATGGATGCACCAAAAAATCCCGCACGCGTAGTAAACAACTTGGATTGGACTTCACCACTTTCGGCGATCGATTTCTTGAGGGATATTGGGAAACATTTTAGCGTCAATCAGATGTTGGCAAAGGAATCAGTCTCTGCGCGATTGGAAGGCGGGGGAATTTCATATACCGAATTTTCCTACCAAGTCCTTCAATCACTTGATTTTCTTGAACTTTTCAGACGCCACGGCTGCACCATTCAAATTGGTGGTTCTGATCAGTGGGGAAATATTGTTGCTGGGTTAGATCTCATACGACGCGTCGAAGGTGCAAGTGGAAATGCATTCACTGTTCCGCTTCTAACTAAGCAAGATGGAACAAAATTTGGTAAGACCGCAGGCGGAAGTATCTGGCTTGATCCCGCGATGACATCGCCGTACGCCTTCTTCCAATACTGGTTAAACACGGAAGATCGCGACGTTGTTAATTTTCTCAAAGTATTTTCATTTCTTTCACACGATGAAATTACTGAGCTTGAAAAATCTCATAGTGAAAATCCAGGTGCGCGTACTGTTCACCGTGTCCTTGCTCGTGAACTCACGACGCTCGTACATGGCGCGCAGAACTGCGAGAGGGTGGAAGCCGCAGCCCGAGCCTTATTCGGCCAAGGGGAGCTCTCAGAGCTCGATGAGGCCACGCTTGAGAGCGCCTTGGCCGAACTCCCACGGGCAATCGTTGGCTCATTCTCTGAAATTCCGACCTGGGTAGACCTGGTTGCTGCCTCAGGAGTCGTAGATTCCAAGTCGGCGGCCCGTCGAGTGGTTAAAGAGGGTGGTGCATATCTCAATAACGCCAAAATCGCCGGAGAGGACTTTGCTCCCTCTCAAAATGACTTCTTTTTCGGCCGTTTTGCAGTGCTTCGAAAGGGCAAACGAGAGTTAGTTGCTGTGGAGGTCTCGAAAAAAGCCTTATAGATCAAGGTTTTTCGTGCCGCAGGGTGAACCGAGATCCCGATTTGACCCTTGGCGGAACCCCACATATAGTTACGTTCCTTGCTATGCACCGGACGCTTTTACGGCCGGATAGCAGGCACTTCCTGGCAAATATAGAGAGCAGTGGTTCGCGCGCGGTTTGACCGCGCAAGCGCCGCTGGACTAGATTTGTAGGTCTGCCCTGAAAATGAAGAGAGATCTTCAGAAGCAGTGCGCATCCGTACCTTGAGAACTCAACAGCGTGCCATAAGTCAATGCCAATGTGGCTCCTCTTGCCATGTCTGAAAACTTTCGGGTTTTGAGCGTGAAAGAGAGAGACCACGAAGTAATACCTCAATGAGGTATGGCCTAAAAAGCTATACCCGTTGATTTCCTTTGGTAAAGACAAAAAATAACGACAGTTGTTTATGTCTGTACGCCAGAAAAAACTTTCTATGGAGAGTTTGATCCTGGCTCAGGACGAACGCTGGCGGCGTGCTTAACACATGCAAGTCGAGCGA
>JACPZY010000123.1 GCA_016195215.1 Actinomycetota bacterium
AGAAAGTTCGCTCGATGAGGCGCAGATTGAGAAAGTAGACCTCATCTGCAGAAAACTGGATTTGAAACCCGGAATGAAATTGCTCGACGTCGGGTGTGGTTGGGGTACTTTGGTAATCCACGCAGCTAAAGAGTATGGAGTGAAGGCAGTCGGAGTCACTCTGAGCAAAAATCAAGTTGAGTTTGCGCGAGAAAGAGTCTCGAAGGCAAATCTGAATGACCGGATCGAAATTCGTTTACAGGATTATCGAGAGGTTCCGGACAATGATTTCGACGCGATCTCTTCGGTCGGAATGAGCGAGCACGTTGGAGATTCCAAACTGGATCTCTACTTCTCCCATCTACACAGCCTCATTAAAGATAAGGGTCGGATACTCAATCACTGCATCACGAGACCCCACTCGGAATTAAATGCCCGCACAGGTGCCTTTATCGATCGATATATCTTTCCTGATGGAGAGTTGACCGCTCCTAGCCGAGTTACTCAGGCTCTCCATAATTCCGGATTTGAACTGCGCCATAGCGAGAACCTTCGCGAGCATTACGCGAAGACTCTGGCGAAATGGTGTGAAAACCTCAACGCAAATTGGGACTTAGCGGCCAAAGAGGTTGGCGAACGTAGGGCCCGTATCTGGAACCTATATATGCAGATGTCCCGAGTCGGTTTCGAATCTAACATGATTCAAGTTCATCAATTCCTAGGGGTGGACAACGACGAATCCGGCAGAAACGCGCTGCCGCTACGACTCAAGTTCTGATTGTTATTTGATCAATACCAGTTTGTCGGGGCTCATTCTTGAGTCCCACGATGAATCCAGAGTTGGATAATGGATCTCAACTTTCTGGTTGGTCTCTGGAAAGTCAACATCGGCTATTAGTCTGGAACTTGGATCTATCCACCGATTCTCATCGCCAGCGAGCCGAAAATCATCGGGACCTGTAATTGAATCGGTATCTTTAATTGCTTTTGAATGCAGTCTTGACTCGGCCTTCGGACCCGCTATGTAGGACTCTACTGAGACCGACGATGAGAAAGAGTCACGCAGCCTCGATCCCTCGGCGATATACGAAATAGGAGCTTCTCCAGGACGGGTGCATACCATCGTATAGAGGTCGCCAGCAATGGGCCCAAACCAATAGACACCCATTTTTTCATGCTTTACATGCTGACGAAGCTCCTCTGCGGTCATCGTGACGGCACCAGATCGTCGGAGCGTTTCCAATCGAGAATTGGCAGAGGCATAATTTACCAAAGCAAACCCAGAAATAACGACGATGACAGAGATAAGAGCGTCAACAATCAAATTGCGAGTGATATGGGGGTGTTCTCTGCGGTATCGAGAGTAAATGGCACCTTCCCGTCGCGCAAACTTCCTCACCCATTTAATGCGATCCATCAAATTTTCACTATTTCACCGAATTCTTAATGCAATTTTTTGAGAGAGACTCAATTACGGAGTTAATTTTGGCACTTTCTGGCTTTAACACGCAAAAATGTCGACGCAATCAAGCGGTGATCTCTCACACGGCGCGCTGTGAGCCTGGTAACTAAACTCCGTAAACGCCCCTCCGAGCAGCGATAACGACTCCACGCTCGCAGCGAGACCTCGGGGATTATATGGAGTGAAAAACTTTATGGAAACTTCATATAACTGTTGGTTATTTCAAGTGAAACACACGGAATATAAATGGCACCCAATTGGTTCTCTACATATCATAGGCGCCGAGCCACTCTAGGAAGGGTTGAGCCAGATGATTCATAATAAAAAGTACCTATATATAGGGGTGTTGGGGGTTGTCGCACTCTCTCTATTTGTTGGAAATATTTCACCCCTCTTCTTGCTACTCCTTGCCTGCCCCATCATGATGGTATTTATGATGCGTGGCATGGATCACGGCAAGGATGGTCACAGCATGGATCACAGCAAGAATCACGACATGGAGGATAAAAGCAAATGAGTGGTTCTGATATTGGCGTGCTGATTGGATCTCTCGTACTCCTCGTGGGCCTAGGCTGGTTCTTCTTTGCACCCAGGCGAGCAACTCAAGTCCTCAGCGTGGGTAACGAACAAACGATCGACGTAATCGTCAAAGGCGGTTACTCCCCGGACACCATTCAGGCCACCGCGGGCGTACCGCTCCGAATTACCTTTGACCGGCAAGAGAGTGGCTCGTGTACGGACAAGGTCCTCATTCCTGCATTTCGAGTCGCTTTGGATTTACCTGCGAATCGTCGAACAAGCGTGGTCTTCACACCAGAAACCGCAGGAACATATGAGTTTGCCTGTGGCATGAATATGGTGAAGGGCACATTGATCATCAACCCTTCAAGTAAGGATGGATCATCAAACGTCATCAATCCAGGGAAAGTCCAAGAACCAGCAAACCAGAATCTAGAGCAGGGCAATGTCGAGGATTTGGGTAACAGCGAAGAAGAGGCAGCGGTTGGCAGAAACTCCGAAATTCGTGACCTAACAAGACGTGTCTTGATCGGTACCATTTTAACTTTACCAGTTCTTTTCGCTGTGATGGGTAGGGCAATCGGTATCACCATCCCGTCGATACTCTTGAACCATTGGACGCAATTTGTATTGATAACTCCAGTCATGTTCTATGTAGGTGCACCAATTCATAGTATTGGCTGGCTAACTCTCCGTCATCGCAGCGCAGAGATGAATACATTGATCACCCTGGGAACATCGGCCGCATACGGATATAGTGTGCTGGCCACGTTGGTTCCTAGCGTATTGCCGACAAACGTCCGTGATGTCTACTTTGAGGCCGTTGGTGTAATTATCACCCTTATACTCTTTGGACGACTTCTTGAAGTGAAAGCAAAGGCAGGCACGGGCGAGGCAATTAGGGCGCTGCTCGACCTCCAACCCCCAACTGCACGTGTGCTCCGCAACCAGGTAGAGGTTGAAATTCCAGTAGAAGAGGTGGTTGTCGGGGATGAGGTAATCGTCCGTCCTGGAGAGAAGATTCCGGTCGACGGCATCGTCGAAACTGGAAGTTCTGCGGTGGACGAATCAATGGTCACAGGTGAATCAATGCCAATTGAGAAAGTGCCAGGAGACATCGTCATTGGCGCAACCATCAATGGAACCGGTTCGCTACATATTCGCACCACTAAAGTTGGCGTAAATACTGTGTTGGCCCAGATCATTAAATTGGTGCAACAGGCGCAAGCCTCCAAAGCTCCTATACAGCGATTGGCAGACTTGATAAGTTCGTTTTTTGTTCCTGCGGTAATGGCAATAGGAATTCTGACATTCGCGAGTTGGTTCATTCTTGGACCTGCGCCCGAATTCACATACGCTCTCGTAGCGGCGGTCAGCGTGCTGATCATCGCCTGCCCGTGCGCGCTGGGATTAGCCACGCCGCTCTCAATCATGGTGAGCACTGGTAAAGGCGCACAAGCAGGAGTGCTCATCCGCTCAGCCGAAGCATTAGAAACCGCCCACAAAATTGATACAGTAATTCTAGATAAAACCGGAACGATAACGGCTGGAAGACCTGTATTGACTGATGTTATCGTCGTGAATGGCAATAATGCGGATTCGTTGGTGGCCCTTATCGCGAGTGCAGAACGCGAAAGCGAACATCCACTCGCCACTGCCATCGTTGAGGGTGCTAAAGAAAGAGGAATCTCCCTACTGCCTGTAGCCAATTTCAATTCCATCACCGGGCGCGGTATCCGCGCCTCCGTCGACCAGCGCGAAATCCTCATTGGAAACAAGTTGCTCCTGGATGAAAACGGAATTGACTCTAGCGCATTAACAGTTATTTCGGACCGTCTCTCAGGAGAAGGTAAGACCGCAATGTTAATCGGCATTGATGGTGTAGCAGCTGGTGTAGTTGGCGTTGCAGATGTCATCAGGCCAACGAGCATCGCGGCCATTGCCGCTCTGAAGAAATTAGGCCTTCGTACCATCATGATCACAGGCGATAATCAGAGGACCGCGAACGCAATCGGGGCTCAGGTGGGAATTTCAGAGAATGATATTCGGGCTCAAGTACTTCCTGAAAACAAGGCGGCCGCAGTCGTCGATTTGCAGAAAGAGGGAAACCTTGTCGCCATGGTCGGCGATGGAATAAATGACGCACCAGCATTGGCTCAGGCAAATGTTGGTTTCGCTATCTCAACCGGCACTGATGTGGCGATTGAGTCCGCGGATATCACCCTAATGTCAGGCTCCTTAAAGGGTGTGGTAACGGCGATTGAGTTGAGTCGTGCCACTATGAGAAACATTAAGCAGAATTTATTCTTTGCCCTTATCTACAACGGCTCAGGAATCCCCATTGCTGCGGGTCTCTTATATCCGGCTTTTGGCCTGCGACTTAGTCCCATCATCGCTGCTGCTGCCATGGCTCTTAGTTCTCTCTCGGTCGTTCTCAATGCGAATCGATTGAGGCGTTGGCACTTGGCCTCACATATTGACTAAAGATAGGGAGTAGGAAGGGTGAGGGTAAAAGTGGAACCGCGGCCACGACCCTCACTCAAGGCCGTGAGAGTTCCAGAATGACTCTCGGCAATACTTCGCGCAATACTCAACCCAAGGCCGGAACCTGAGTCCCCCGAGCTTCGTGAAGAGTCTCCGCGGTACAAACGATCAAAAATATGTGGCAAGTGATTGGCCGCAATACCTTCACCAGTATCACGTACCGAAAAAACAAGAAGATCATTTTCTCGTTCGATAATTAATTGCACTTTTCCCGCCTTAGGAGTGTATCTAAGA
>JACPZY010000129.1 GCA_016195215.1 Actinomycetota bacterium
GCCCAACTCGGAAAGCACTCCGGCTTCAATCTCCGCGTGAAAACTCAGGGCGATGTCGACGTGGATTCGCACCACACAGTTGAAGACACTTCTTTAGCATTTGGACAGGCTCTGCGAGAGGCGTTAGGAGATAAAGCAGGTATTCGCCGCTTTGGTGATGCGATGGTTCCTCTTGATGAGGTGCTGGTACAGGCAGCGGTCGATCTCTCTGGCAGGCCTTATTTGGTCCACCGCCAGCCTGAAATTGTCGAACTCATAGGCACCTTTGATACGACATTGGGAAGACACATCTGGGAGTCGATCATTGCCGAAGCCCACATTGCACTTCACATACGAGTATTGGAGGGTCGAAATGCTCATCATGTATTTGAAGCTCAGTTCAAAGCAGTAGCGCGCGCCCTCCGCGACGCGGTGACGGTTGATAGCCGCATTACGGGCATCCCTTCGACAAAGGGCTCTCTTTGATCGCAATTCTTGATTATGGCTCTGGGAATTTGCGATCTGCGCAGCGTGCCTTCTCGACAAGTGGAATGGACGTAGTGGTCACTGCAGATCGAAAGATATGTATGGAAGCGAAAGGGTTAGTAGTACCCGGCGTCGGTGCGTTTCAATCGTGCATGAGTGGCCTGATGCGAGTTGGTGGCGATCAAATCATCCGTGAACGCAAGGGCATGCAACGTCCAACTTTAGGAATATGTATTGGAATGCAAATTTTTTTCAGTGAAGGCTTAGAACCGTCACGAGAGCACTCTGGCAGCACGCGAGGAGTGGGAGTTTGGTCAGGCTCCGTGGAGAGAATTGACGCACCCGTATTGCCGCACATGGGTTGGAATACAGTTATGCCTGCACACGAATCAGAGCTCTTCCGCGGTGTTGAAGGTGAATCTTTTTACTTTGTTCATTCGTACGCGGCAAAGAAGAGTGTGGGCAAGTATCCCAGCTGGTCGGAGTATGGAGAGCGATTTCTTTGCGCCGTCGAAGATGGTGCTCTATCTGCCACTCAATTTCACCCAGAGAAATCCGGAAAAGCAGGATTGGCCCTCATTAAGAATTGGTCGCGTTCGCTATGAGTACAACTTCCCTCGAATTGCTTCCAGCTGTAGATGTAAAAGATGGTCATGCTGTTCGTCTGGTTCAAGGCGAACTTGCTCGCGAAACCGTGTATGGAGACCCGCTTGAGGTGGCACTTGAATTCCAACGCGCGGGGGCGCAGTGGCTTCACTTAGTCGATTTGGATGCTGCTTTTGGGCGGGGTAGTAATTCGGCATTATTGGCACGCGTTGTCGGTGTCCTCGATATCGATGTCGAGCTCTCAGGTGGAATTCGTAATGATGAAACCCTGCACAAAGCACTCGCCACTGGATGCAAGAGAGTCAATCTTGGAACGGCAGCGATGGAGAACCCAGAGTGGACCTCGCGTGTGGTTGCCGAGTATGGAGACCGAATTGCAGTGGGACTTGATGTTCGAGGACGGACTCTTGCGGCACGGGGCTGGACCAAAGACGGTGGCGACCTCTATGAAACTCTCCAACGTCTTGATCGAGATGGATGTGCCCGGTACATCGTGACTGATGTCGAACGCGATGGAACATTGGCTGGCCCAAACTTAGAACTCTTGAAATCTGTCTGCGCCGCGACTGATCGTCCAGTTGTCGCAAGTGGTGGAATTTCATCACTAGCGGACATCACGTCTCTCGTAAATCTCATCCCTCTTGGTGTTGAAGGAGCGATCGTCGGCAAGGCGCTTTATGCAGGAGCTTTTTCATTTGAAGAAGCGCTAGAAGTTTCGCGGAAATGACACTCTCGGTTCGAATAATTCCCTGCCTTGACGTGACAGAGGGCAGAGTTGTTAAGGGAGTTAATTTTTCAAACTTAGTTGATGCTGGGGACCCTGTTGAAATGGCGGCGCTCTATGGCATTGAGGGCGCAGACGAGCTCACCTTTCTGGATATTTCTGCAAGCAGTGCAGGGCGCGAGACGACGTTAGATGTTGTTGGCAGGACTGCCGATCAGGTTTTCATCCCTCTCACGGTTGGGGGAGGAATCAGATCAGTAAATGATGTTGATCAGTTACTCAGGGCCGGAGCAGACAAGATTTCAATTAATACTGCAGCTATCAGCCGACCCGAATTGATTGCAGAAATTTCTGATTCATTTGGTACCCAAGTACTCGTGCTCTCGGTCGATGCGCGACGTGCAAGCACTCCATCAGGTTTTGAAGTCACGACTCATGGTGGACGCGAAGGCACAGGAATCGATGCAATCCAATGGGTTGGGAAAGCATGTGAACTTGGAGTGGGGGAGATTCTTCTAAATTCGATGGACGCCGATGGCACGAGAGCGGGTTACGACATTGAGATGATTCAAGCGGTCCGTTCGATATCCCGTGTCCCCCTCATCGCAAGTGGTGGCGCTGGCACTCTGGAGGATTTTGCTGCCGCTCTTGATGCAGGCGCCGATGCGCTACTTGCGGCAAGCGTCTTTCATTTTGGGGTGCACCGGATACAGGATGTTAAGCGATTTCTGAGCCAGCGAGGTTATTCCATTCGCATGACCAGTAATTGATAGGGCAGAATAACCACATGCCCGATATTTCAGGTTTACCCATGCGTGTAGAAGAATTGCTCAAGGAAACAAGCGATCTCATCGCTGCAATTGCCCAAGATATCGAGTCAGGTGAAGTATTGATGCTCGCCTGGATGAACCGTGAAGCATTAGCTGCAACCATTGCAACCGGTAGGGCAACCTATTGGAGTAGAAGCCGTAATGAATTGTGGGTTAAAGGGGCAACGTCAGGACACACTCAGACGGTTCATTCGATCACTATTGATTGTGACGGAGACGCGCTTCTTCTCCGCGTAACCCAAGTCGGAGCCGCTTGCCATACGGGTGCAAGGAGTTGTTTCCATAACAATGTTGAGTTGCCCATTAGTGAGACCATTAATGAGACCATTAATGAGAATTGAAGATTTCCGAGAGTACGCGAAGAGTTACAATGTCATCCCGGTTTCTCGGAAACTTCTTGCGGATGGCGAGACGCCGCTTGGGGTTTATCGGAAACTTGCGAAGAATGGCGTCGGTACATTTCTTCTGGAATCTGCCGAGCATGGTGGCGTCTGGTCGCGCTACTCTTTTATTGGAGTAAATAGCGAAGCAACTCTCACCGAGAGAGACGGTCGTGCGTTCTGGGAGGGAAACGTTCCGGCTGGAGCTCCCACAGGCATGCCTCCATTGGAAGCGCTGAGGATTACTGCCTCACATCTGCGTTCTCCGCGTATTGCCGGGTTGCCTCCGCTAACGGGTGGACTCGTTGGATACATGGGTTATGACTGCGTTCGCTTCCTTGAGAAATTGCCTGACTTAACCGAGAAGGATTTACCGCTCTCTGAATTAACTTTTATGCTCACGGGTGACTTGGCCGTACTCGACCATAACGATGGCACTATCACATTGATCTCGAACGCAATCAATTGGGATGGAAGCAACGACCGCGTGGACGAGGCGTGGCGCCGTGCACAAGAACGGTTAGACGCAATGCAATCAGATCTCTTGGCACCCTTGCCAGGTTTTCTTGCAAATCTGCAAAATCATGCGACACCCGTTTATGTGCGACACACCACGGCTGAAGATTTTCGTGCAAAAGTAAAGAGAGCCAAGAGTGAAATTGTCGCGGGTGAAGCTTTTCAGGTAGTTCTTTCTCAAAGATTCTCGATAGATTGTGATGCCGATGCCCTGGATGTTTATCGGATGCTGAGGCTGCACAATCCAAGCCCGTATATGTTTTTACTCCGCCTTCGTGATGGGATTAATGTCGTTGGTTCCAGTCCCGAGGCACTTGTGAAAGTAACCGACGGAGAAGTGCTGATCCATCCGATCGCCGGAACTCGACCACGCTCATCATCGCCTGAAGAGGATCACCGACTGGGAGAGGAACTTCTCAATGATCCGAAGGAACGCGCCGAGCACTTGATGTTGGTCGACTTAGGACGTAACGATTTAGGGCGAGTCTGCACATCTGGGAGCGTGGAGGTTGTTGAATTTATGCAGGTCGAGCGTTACTCACACGTCATGCATATTGTCTCCACCGTGACGGGCAAATTGGCCTCATCTTCAACGCCTATCGACGCACTTTTTTCAACGTTTCCTGCCGGAACGCTCTCAGGTGCGCCAAAGCCGCGTGCAATGGAAATCATCGAAACTTTAGAGGCGACTCGCCGCGGAATCTATGGGGGAGCGATCGGATATCTTGATTTCACTGGAAATATTGACACCTGTATCGCGATTCGCACGGCGGTTCTTCATGGGAATAGGGCACATGTGCAGGCGGGTGCGGGCATTGTTGCCGATTCAGATCCCGAAACGGAAGATCAAGAGACTGTGAATAAGGCCGCGGCAGTTCTGGGCGCGATCGCAGCAGCAAACGAACTGCGATTCCTCAGATGACGCAATCAACTTTAATTCTCCTAGTAGTGGCAGTAGTTGCTTTCCTTCTCTTCCGAAAAATTGCCAAACTTCCGTCGCGCTACGAACGCAATCCTAGAAGATTATCTCCCTGGACCTCACTTGATCAGGGGATTGACCCTACCCTTCCTTCGGAGGATGAAAAATGAGCGCTTTAGAAGAAATTATTGTCGGAGTGCGCGAAGACCTTCGGGCGCGCAAGACGACGGTGCCAGAACTTGAAGTGAAGATTGCGGCGATCGCGCCTGCCCAGAATCCGATTCCTGCTTTGAAGAAAGATGGAATATCAATAATTGCCGAAATTAAGCGCTCATCTCCCAGCAAAGGAGCACTTGCTACAATTGCGGAACCTGCTAAATTGGCGAAGATATACCAGGAGGCCGGAGCATCGGTTGTCAGTGTTCTGACAGAGGGCCGACGGTTTGGGGGTTCACTAGAGGATCTTGCTTCGGTACGGAACGCTGTGACCATTCCTGTACTGCGCAAGGATTTTATGGTTGACGAGTACCAGTTTTATGAAGCCCGTGCCTATGGCGCAGACCTTGTGCTGCTCATTGTTGCTGCTCTCTCACAACCTCAACTCAAAGAGTTCATGGATCTGGTTGATTCGAGTTGCTGAATCGGGTATCGCCTCTCGAGACGACCTGCTTTTCGCTCAGAGAGAAGGTGCGGATGCGGTACTTGTTGGTGAGGCACTAGTTCGCGGAATCGAACCCAGATCGACGCTGCGGGCGCTCTTGGGACGAGGGTAAGGTTGACTCCCTTATGGGTAATGTAGAAATCATCGGGCACTTTGGTCCGTACGGAGGTCGTTTTGTACCGGAAGCGCTTATTGGCGCATTGGACGAGCTCGAAGAAGCGCATAATTCGGCCATTCACGATTCAGCATTTCAGAGTGAA
This sequence comes from Actinomycetota bacterium, assembly GCA_016195215.1. Taxonomy (GTDB): domain Bacteria; phylum Actinomycetota; class Actinomycetes; order Nanopelagicales; family Nanopelagicaceae; genus QYPT01. The sequence goes on from JACPZY010000129.1 coordinate 5,362, forward strand.
CTTAGGAATTTGCATCTCACGTACACCGGTCGGCCGAGCATCATTACCGAAGTAAAAAGATTTGCCGAACATGCAGGCGACGCACGTATTCTATTGAAGCGCGAAGATTTGAATCACACAGGTAGTCATAAGATTAATAATGTTCTGGGTCAAGCACTCCTGACCAGGCGCATGGGTAAGAATAGGATTATTGCTGAGACAGGTGCAGGCCAGCACGGCGTTGCTTCAGCTACGGCAGCGGCACTTTTTGGTCTTGAATGCGTTGTATACATGGGCGAAGAGGATATTCGCCGCCAGGCACTTAATGTTGCGAGGATGAAGTTACTCGGCGCCGAAGTTGTGCCCGTGAGAACAGGCTCTAGAACATTAAAAGATGCCATCAATGAGGCGATGCGGGATTGGGTTACCAATGTCGAGAGCACGCACTATCTACTCGGCACCGTCGCAGGTCCACATCCTTTCCCGACTATGGTCCGTGATTTCCAGAAGATCATAGGAGAGGAAGCGCGCGAGCAACTCTTGGAGTTAGTTGGACGGTTGCCAGATGCGGTCCTTGCCTGCGTTGGGGGAGGCTCAAACGCAATTGGAATTTTTCACGCCTTTATTCCAGATACTTCAGTGCGATTGATCGGTCTTGAAGCCGGTGGCGATGGGATTGAAACTGGTCGCCATGCGGCAACAATTACCGGGGGTTCAGTTGGTGTCCTCCACGGTACCCGTTCGTATGTACTTCAAGATTCCAATGGTCAGACTATTGAGTCCCATTCGATTTCGGCCGGATTGGACTATCCAGGAGTTGGGCCCGAACATGCCTACCTCCACGACATTGGAAGAGCTGAGTATCGTGCGATAAATGATGATGAAGCGATGGAGGCTTTCAGTCTTCTTTCTCGTACCGAGGGGATTATTCCAGCAATCGAAAGTGCACATGCACTAGCAGGTGCCATCCGCGTCGGTAAAGAACTCGGCCCTGACGCCATATTGCTCGTCAATTTATCCGGGCGGGGCGACAAAGACGTTGAAACTGCCGCCGACTATTTCAAAATTGAGTTGTAATGAGAACACCGTTAGAAGAACTTTTCGTCAAAGTCCGTAACGAAAATCGTGCGGCACTCATTGCTTATCTTCCTGCCGGATTTCCGACTCTACAAAAGTGCAAGGATGCAATTGCGACACTTGCTGCTGCTGGCGTTGATGCCATCGAAATTGGTTTTCCTTATAGTGATCCAGTCATGGACGGAGCGACTATTCAAGAGGCAGCCGATATTTCTCTTAAAGGTGGCACGGGGGCAGTGGAAGTTCTAGAGACTTTGAAATTCGCCCATGAAGTTGGACTGCCTGCAGTTGTAATGACCTATTGGAATCCAATCGAACGGTACGGTGTCGACGCCTTTGCAAAGGCGATTGTGCACAATGGCGGCTCGGGCGTGATTACCCCAGACTTGACGATTGAGGAGTCCAGTCAATGGAAGAGATCAACAACAGAGGCGGGTCTCAACACCATTTATGTGCTTGCTCCTAGTTCAACGCAAGATCGAATTGCTGCGGTAAGCGCAGAGTGTTCTGGTTTTGTCTACGCGGCGAGTTTGATGGGCGTTACCGGAGCTCGTGCCACGATCTCCGCTGGCGCTAGAGAACTCGTATCTCGAATCCGTGCTACATCCAACCTTCCGATTTCTGTTGGATTGGGCGTTTCCACTCGTGATCAGGCGCGAAATGTTGCGGGATTTGCCGATGGCGTGATCGTTGGTTCTGCCTTTATTAAAGCACTCTTGGATGCAAAGAGTTATGAAGAAGGATTGGCAGAAATAAGTTCCCTTGCCAGGCAGCTCGCAGCGGGGGTACGCGAGGGTCGATAAGCGAGACTACTGGAGAGAGGCGGCTCACATTTGACTGGGTTTTCCCTGAGATTCTCTTCCGAGAGCCAATATTTCGGTACCCTACGACTTAATTCTTGCTTGATGAAATGTCCGACTGAGATATGACAAGAGGAAAGTAGGATAGTTAGTGACCAAGCAATCTGGCGGAGAGAAAATCACGCGCTATATCGTGATTGGAATGGTTGTATTTGTCATTTCCGTAGGCGCCATCTTTTCAGTCATGGGGAAGAAGACACCCAATGGTGCAGTTCCTTCAAGCGTTGTCAAAAGCGAAGGGTATGGAATCGTATTTAACGCAGACCTCACGGGTGTTCCAAAAATAGACCTCTGGGAAGATCTTCAGTGCCCCGTATGTAAGCAGTTTGAGGAAACAAACGGTGATTATCTTAAGAAGATGATTACGGAGAAAAAGGCGAAAGTGGTATTCCATATCCTCTCTTTCATCGGACCAGAGTCAATTTTCGCTGCCAATGCACTCGCTTGTGCAGCCGACGAAGGAAAGTTCATTCAACTTCACGCGTATCTCTATAAGAATCAAGGAGCGGAAAATTCGGGCACGTGGTCCAATGCAGGATTAATCAACGCGGGAACCGCAGCTGGGATTTCTTCTGACAAATACAAGAGTTGTGTTGAAAAGCGCACGTACACAAGTTGGGTAGATAACGTGGCGAATGATGGAGCGACCAAGAATATAAATTCGACGCCCACCATCTTCGTAAACGGAAAGGCCCTAGACCGGAATACGCAGTACTATGACGCGGCTGGTTTTCAGGCCGCGGTAGAGGGTAAATAGTAATTTTTGATGCGCCGTTTCATTCCAACGCCGAGCATCTCTGAAATTGGCCTGGGCCCGTTTACGATCCATTTTTATGCCCTCTTCATAATCAGTGGGATCGCACTAGCTATATTTCTAGGTGATCGCCGCTATCGTCGGGCTGGTGGTGGAGAAAATATCGTTGCTGACGTCGCGATTGCTGCGGTTCCAGCTGGAATAATTGGGGGCCGCCTATACCATCTCATCACTTCCCCAGACGCGTACTTTGGATCGCAGGGTCATCCCCTTGATGCCTTTAAGATTTGGGAAGGCGGTCTTGGAATATGGGGTGCGGTTTCATTGGGGACCCTCGCCGCCTGGTGGCAACACGAGCGTATGAGACGACAAGGTCGTCCTGGGTTACTCTCTTTCGCGGCTTTTGCTGACGCACTGGCGCCAGGAATTCTCCTTGCTCAGGCGATTGGTCGGCTGGGAAACTGGTTTAATGGAGAATTATTTGGAAAGCCGACGACACTTCCTTGGGGGCTAGAAATTCCTCTTGCGTCAAGACCGACCGGATTCGAGGGGTTCCAAACTTTTCAGCCAACTTTTTTATACGAAGCGCTCTGGTCCTTATTAATCGTATTCCTACTGATCTCACTCGAGCGCAATTTTAAACCGGGGCAAGGCTTTCTATTTTACATATCTGGATACTCCGTTGGCCGGTTCTTCATCGAGTTGATACGTATTGACCCCGCACACACCTTTGCGGGTCTACGCGTAAACGTCTGGGTAAGTCTTAGCGTTGCAATCGGCTCGGCTTATCTTTTCTGGCGTCGCGGGCATAGGGGGAAAAGGCACCGGGCGGTCTCAGGAGACTGGTGAGATAGAGTTATACCATGAGTTTAGAGGAGCTTTACAAACTGAATTTAGAGCATCGAACCCATCGAGCTGGATGGTTAAGGGCTGCTGTCCTTGGTGGAAATGATGGTCTGGTCTCAATAGCTAGTCTCATGATCGGCGTCTCGGCTGCGAA
>JACPZY010000137.1 GCA_016195215.1 Actinomycetota bacterium
AGAGCATGTGAAATTTACCTATCTGTATTTCATCACCGGGTGAGAGAGTGACTTCCACCGTGGAAAATCCATTTACATACGTTCCATTAAGGCTTCCCAGATCTTTGAGATGAAAAGCCTGATCGTGCAATCGAGAGGCGATGGCATGCTTTCGCGAGACAGTCACGTCGTCGAGAAAGACTTCGCTCTCCGGAGACCGTCCGATACTCGCAACATCGGTGAGTAAAAACCGGGCACCTTTACTGGGTCCTCGATAGACAATGAGCATTCCGTCATAAGATGCGAGTTTGGAAACTATCTCCTTTTCCTCGTCTGCGAGCTTTGAGAAATTCTCCTGGAGGCGGTCCACTGGAATCTTCCCAACAGCTTCACGTGAGCCAAGATGGATAGTTGCGGTCAGGTCGTGCTCAGTCTGATTCTCAGATTTCTCATCCGACTTCTTCTCCATGGCACTCCCCCCTAACTCGACATCAACTTGAGGATGACATTAGAGATGAGTGGTCTCAAGGTCAAGCCGTAAGTTGTACGTACTCCTGTGCCGAAAGAAGATCTTCCTCGCCGCCGGTCACTTCAACTTCAATAATCCAACCTTCACCGTATGGATCTGAATTGAGAATCTCTGGATTGGCGGAGAGCGCAGCATTTACGCTGATCACCCTGCCAGTCAAAGGGGCATAAAGTTCCGAAACGCTTTTTGTTGACTCCACTTCGCCAAATACTGTTCCTGCGCTTATATCGTCACCAACGGATGGAAGTTGAACATAAACAATGTCGCCGAGGGCACTCTGTGCAAAATCCGTGATTCCAACTCGCACGTGCGATGAGTTCTCGATTTTAGCCACCCATTCATGCTCTTTGGTGTAACGCAATGCTAGTGGTGCTTCAGACACGTCCATCTCCTATCGAGGTTGTTATTAATATGGCTACCCTACTTTGCATCTGCAATGAAGCGCCATCCCGTCCGAAAATAATCTAAGCCAGTTATCAGGTACAAAGCGATTCCCCACACCGCGAAACTCCATCCTGCGACGAAGGCCACACCTGCCCAATTCGTAGCTGACTTTGCCAGGAGAAGGAGCGGGAACGAGTACATCAAATTAAATGTCGCAGCTTTGCCGAGATAGGTAACAGTAAAGGGCGGAATATCAACTCTCCTCATTGCCAAGGTCATAATTCCCAGGATCAGGTCGCGCCCCACGATCAAACCAATAATCCAGAGCGGAATTGCGTCCCGCATAAAAAGGACAATCAAAGTCGCTGCAATATAGAGTCGATCAATCGCCGGATCCATCAATTCGCCTAAACGTGAGACTTGATTCCATGCCCTGGCCAATTTTCCATCGAAGTAGTCGGTTGCTCCCGCGATGATGAGGACGATGATGGCCGCCCCATCCGCATGTCGACCCAGAGCGAGGTAAATAAAGAGAGGAATACCCAGCCCACGAAGGATCGTTAAGGCATTGGGAACCGTCAAGATACTAGACACGTCGGGGCGACAGGATTCGAACCTGCGACAACCAGACCCCCAGCCTGGTGCGCTACCAAGCTGCGCTACGCCCCGGTGGCGATTTTCTCGCCGATTGAATATTAGTCGCGTTCCCTTACCCGTACAGCGACCTGAAGCGGGGTCCCCGGGAAGCCAAACTCCTCGCGGAGCCGCCGTTCGATAAAGCGACGGTAGGAGCTCTCCAAAAACCCGGTGGTAAAGATGACAAAACGAGGCGGAGATATACCGGCCTGGGTTGCATAGAGAATTTTCGGCTGCTTGCCGCCGCGAACTGGTGGAGGCGTCGCTGAAATGAGTGTGCCAAGAAAGGAGTTGAGTCTGCTCGTTGGAATCCGCTTCTCCCAGCTCGAAATGGCAGTCCGAAGTGCGGGGGCAAGGCGGTCACGATGCCAACCAGTTTTTGCAGCGAGATTTACACGTTGCGCCCATTCCACCTGATCAAGATGGCGATCAATTTCGCGGTCCAAGGCGATTTGGCGATCCTCATCCACCAAGTCCCACTTATTCATCACAATAACGAGAGCTTTCCCCGCCTCCTCCACCATGGTGATAATCCGCAAATCCTGTTCGGAGATTGGAGTGGAACCATCTAGTACCACTACGGCAACTTCGGCTCGCTCCAGTGCAATTTGAGTCCGCAATGTTGCGTAGTAATCAGTACCGCTCTGTTGGTTAGCACGCCTTCGGATACCAGCGGTATCGATAAATCGCCAGATCGACCCACCCAATTCGATTAATTCATCCACCGGATCGCGCGTAGTGCCCGCCACATCATCCACTAAAGAACGATTGGTGCCGGAAAGGATATTGAGAAGACTTGACTTGCCCACGTTTGGTCGACCAATGAGGGCTACGCGACGGTATCCATCTTGACTCTGGGCGCCCCCAACCTCGGGCATGACCGAGAGAATCTTGTCGAGCAAGTCTCCGCTATTGCGACCGTGGAGTGCGGAGACGAATTGGGGTTCACCCAGTCCCAAATTCCAGAGTGAATGAGCCAAGGTCTCTTCACGCGGACCGTCAACCTTGTTGGCCACGAGGATTATGGGCTTCTTCATTTTTCGCAGTTCTCGGACAAGGATATCGTCCTCATCTAGTGCACCAACCTGTGCATCGATAACAAGGACTAGAACATCGGCTTCTTCCATCGCCAATTCTGCGATTGCACTTACACCAACTGAAATTCCATCGGGTTTTGCTTCCCATCCCCCGGTATCCATCACCATGAACTCGCGACCATTCCATTCACATTCATATGTCACGCGATCGCGAGTTACGCCAGGGGTATCTTCAACAATTGCCTCACGGCGGCCAATAAATCTATTGATTAACGTCGATTTCCCAACATTTGGCCGGCCCAAGAGCGCCACGACAGGCAGTCCAAGAAGGCGGCGCCCTTTGAGAAGTTCCCAAATTCGCTGGGCTGTTTCCTCCAGCGAAAGTTCGGTGGAGTCAATTTCAATCGCGTCCTCTGCCTTGGTGAGAGGCGAACTTTTTCGCGTTGAATCCAAATGATCTCTCTGGGCTAAAGAGTCACTCACGTCGGGAATCTGCTCGCCCTTTGATTTCTGATCCATTTCAAGGTCTCTTCGTTGGGCGCGAGCTGACAAATCTGCTGTGAGATAAATTTTAAGTTGGGCATCTGGAGCTACAACAGTTCCGATATCTCGACCCTCGACAACGATCCCCCGCTGCGCCCGATCAATAAGTTTATGTTGTAGGTCCAACAGGAAAGCCCGCACTTCGGGATAGGCACTCACTTGACTTACATGATCCGTGACTGCTTGCGAACGGATCTCGGAGGTGATGTTGATATCGCCTGCAAACAATTTGGGATCACTGGGATCTGTGCGAAATTTGAGTGGCGAACGCTTGAGAGCCTCAATGAGTTGAGTTGGCTGGGTGATCTCTCCTTTAAGAGCGA
>JACPZY010000138.1 GCA_016195215.1 Actinomycetota bacterium
AGGTTTCGGAACTTCTTCGATCCGAATATCTTTTTGGCCGTGAAAACGTGCCGCTTTCATTTCTACCTCCTGGATGTGCGGGTGAGTGTGTAGGACAGAGCTGCCAAAACAATCAACAAACCTTGGAAGAGGTACTGCCAAGTTTGTGACAAGTTTAGGAATACGGTGGCGTTCAGTACTTGAACCATCAATACCGAACCCAGCAAGGCACCGATAAACGAGCCACGACCACCTAATAAACTGGTGCCTCCGAGGACCACTGCGGTAATGGATTGCAAGGTGTAGGTGGTGCCTTGAGCAGGATCGCCGACGCCAATCAAACCCATAAAGATGATGGCGCCCAGGCCGGCAAAAAGCGCTGATGCAATGTAAGCACCCATTATTGTGCGGTTGATATTTACGCCGAGTCGACGTGCCGATTCTTCGTTGGAACCCGAAGCGCGCAACTGAATACCCCATCTAGTTTTACGAAGGGCAATTTCAAGAAGTACTGCTACGACAGTTAAGACGATAAAAGCGTATGGAAATGGCCCGATACTCTTCAGGAGCAAGTCGGTAACCGTAGTATTTATATATCCGCCTGGAGCTGGGCGCAGCAAAAAACCAATTCCAATCAATGCGATATAGACTGTCAGAGTACCGGCGACAGGTGTAAACTTGGCAAACCGAATGAGGGAGCCGTTGGCTAAACCAATCACCAATGAAACAATTGGTATCAGGATGAACCCAAGCGCAATCGCCCAGAAGGATTTACCATCGTTCACGAAGAATGAAGCCACTACGAGCAACACCCCGGAAGCTGGACCCACAGATAAGTCGATACCACCAGTCATCAGAACAATGGTTTGACCAAGCGCGATGAATCCAAGTCCAGTGCCTAAACCTAGAACTGCATTGATGTTGTAGGAGCCAAAGTAGAGATTGTTTTTGGAGAAGATATATAGGGCAAGAAGACTGATCATCCCTGTTAGAACAACAGGTGGAACAAAGTCCGATTGCAGGATTTTTCGGAAGGTGCGCTTCTGCGATGTTGCTACCGCTTTATCAATCTCTTGGCGCTTGAGAGCAGTAGATCGGATGGCAGCAGCCACCATATTCTTTTCGGTGACATTATCGCCGTCAAGTGATTCGACGATATGTCCACGTGACATGACGTAAACACGGTCGCAGAGACCCTCAAGTTCCTTGGTATCCGAAGAGTTCACGATTACCGGAACACCGCTGTCTGCCACATTACGCAGAATTTTGTAAATCTCAACACGTGCACCAACGTCTACACCTTGCGTAGGTTCATCAGCAATAATCATTATCGGTCCGGACAAGAGTGAACGAGACATCACGATCTTCTGCTGGTTTCCACCCGAGAGAGAAGATACCGCTGAATCCATAGACGGAGCTTTAACTTCTAACTCTCTTAAAGATTCCATTACAACTTTATCTTCGCGCTTGCGACTGATGAACAGGCCTTGATTGAACTTGCTCAATGCACTGACTGATACGTTTTCGCGGACGGACAAGCTCATCATGAGACCTTCACCATGGCGATCTGCAGGCAGGTAGGCAGTTTCAAGGAGAAGTTCCTTATTGCTAACTTCTTTGCCGTTGACAATGATCTTTCCGCTATGGGCGTCTAGACCCGCGAGTGAACGCATTAATTGGCTCTGTCCATTGCCGACAATGCCGGAAATGCCAACAATTTCGCCTTTCTGAGCGGCGATGGAAACCTCGTGAAAATCAGGACTGGAAAGATTCGCGATCTTGATGAACTCGCCATCGTCAGCGAAAGCTGTGTGTTTGGGCGGGAAAGTTGATTCGAGTTGACGACCAACAATCATGGTCATGATTTCGTTATCAGTGATCTCGGAGACATCTGAAGTTCCACGGTTCTTGCCGTCACGGAGAATGGTTACACGGTTTGCGAGCTCACGAACTTCAGTCAAACGGTGAGTAATATACACAACTGCGGTACCTGTCTTGACAATCTTGCGAATGCGATCGAAGAGAATTTCAACCGACTCTTGTCCGAGGGGCGCAGTTGGTTCATCCAAGATTAAGATCTTTGGGTTGACGGCAAACGCTTTGGCAAGATCCAACAGGTGCTGTTGCGCCACGGTTAGTGTCTCAACGCGATCGCGGAGACTTGCAGTGAATCCAAATTCGTCGAGAATCTTACGCATCGTCTTCTCGGAGCTACCCTCAGATTGCAATAAATTTTCTGGAACAGAAATCAGAATGTTTTCTGCAATCGTGAGATCAGGTAGCACTGCGGGGTGCTGGTGGACGATTGCAAGTCCCAACTCACTCGCCTGGTGAGGAGTTAAGTGAGTGATCCGTTGGCTAGCAATATCGATTGATCCAGCATCAGGTTGCAAAGTGCCTGAAGCGACATTCATCAAAGTCGACTTGCCGGCGCCATTCTCGCCTAAAAGCGCATGAACTTCGCCTACTTGGACTTCAAGTGAGACGTCGGTTAGAGCTGCAACCCCCGAGAAGTACTTGGAGATATTTGACAAGATAAGAAGAGGGTTAGGCACCGATGTCACCATTTCGTCGATTTGAGAAGGATCATAAAACTAAACAAGCACTCTGATACTAAATTGGAAATCAGATTGGCCACAGATCCCATGGCCAATCTGATAACATTTTTCGCTTAGTTAGTCTTCAGCTTGGCTTGTGCGTCACCGCTCATCTTTGCGGAGAGGTAAACATCACCTGGTAGATCCTTACGGCACTGGACTGCTGATGGCTTCCCAGAGACTGAATCTTCGAACAGGGTTGATGGGTAAACCTTCTTGGAAGGAACCTTCCCACCGGTGGCTAGAGCGATTGCCCAGTCTGTTGCCAAACGTGAGTGGTCGTTCTGAGTCGATATGGTCATCAACTTGAAGTCCGGTTGTGTTGCACTGTTATCCTTCCAAAAGCAACCAAGGACGTTTCCGTCAGAAGTTGCGATTGCAGGAACCTTCCAGCCAGATGAGACTGCCGATTGAAGTGCGGAAACCATGGATGGACCAAAGTCAGAAGTGATGACATCGATTTTTGGATATTTGGCGATAGCTGCAGTCAAAACCTCCTGAGTTTTGCCTGGATCCCAACCCGTTACTTCAAATGGAGATGCTCCAATGAATTTGTACTTCGGATCGTTGCCAAGAACTTGATTAAGGCCCTTGGTCTCATCCGCACCTTGGCTGTTACCAGCCGGACCGGAGATTCTAAGAATGTTTCCACCGGCCGGTAGGTTCTTCTTGATCCACTGTCCCCAAAGCTTTCCAGCAAGTACGAAGTCGGAGCCGATAAAGATGTTGTAATCTTTACCCGCGGTGCCCCCAGCCCATACGCGGTAAGGAACTGTTACAACGCCTGCCTTGTAGGCGGAACGGAGAGCAGGAAGCATTGCTTGCCCAGCATCTGGGAAGACAACGATTGCCTTGACACCCTTTGCAACCATTCCCTTGATATCTGAGATCGCCTTGTCAGTCTTTCCTTGACCATCGGCGTAGTAGAGCTTGGTGACGCTTGGGCAAAGCTTTACTTCTGCGCGAACAGCGGCGGTGGTAACCAAACGCCAACTGTTTCCACCAAAGCCATCTGTGAAACCCATTGTGATTTTCTTAGCGCCGCACCAAGAAGGCCGACTAGCCGCTGTACTTGTCGATGCAGCAGCCAACATAGATGCGGTCATGACCGCAACTAGACCAAGGCTGCTCGCAACGACGGCGGCTCGAGATTTAAACCGTATCAACTTTCTTCCTTTCGTAGTTGTGCGGCAACCATTGACGCACTTATTCGGTGTCCTCGCGGGCTCCGAAACCTGGTTAAGCGCTAGATGGATTCAGCGTGATTTTCGCCGACGGTCTCATTAGCTTCTGTCGAATTGATGTCCAATTCACTGCATATATCGCGATACCCATCATCAGCGTTATGGAAATAACAATCGTTCGAACACCATAAGGAACACCTAGGGAGAGCACAAACATGTCAAGTTGTTTTAGAAAGAGGGCTGCAACCGCAGATGCCGCCGGGAAGCCACGGCCGCCAAGGAGTGAAGTTCCGCCAAGAACCACAACCGCAACAGATGGCAAAACGTAGTCATCGCCCTGGTACGCAGTTGGTTGTGAGATAACACCGCCAAGTACAACACCTGCGATGCAATATAGAATTTGCGCGTTAATATAGGCGCTCATCTGGTAACGACCTACCTTTAATCCAGCAGCACGCGCGGCGCGTGGATTGGCACCAACGGCCTCGAAGCGTCGACCTAGTACAGTCCGCTTGAGTAGAATTGTCACAATAATCGTTACGATGAATCCAATCCAAATTGAGTGTGGCAATCCAAAGATCTTGTTATTTGTGAAATTTGCGAGACGTTCCGTGGTGCGGCGAGGGCTACCACCGGAGAGCCCAATCATGACGCCGTAGAGAAGTGCGTTAGTGCCGAGCGTTGCAACAATGGAGTTGAGCTTGGTACGGGTGACCAAAATTCCATTGACAATGCCAGTAATAATCGCGGCAGCAAATGCCGCGAGTACCGCAGGAATCAAGCGGTTGTCATGGCGATCCGGACCCCATGTAACAATGACCACCGTTAGCGAGACCGCACCCGCAACCGAGAGATCGATTCCACCCTGCTGGATCACAAGGGTTTGGCCAAGTCCGACAATTGCTAAGGCTGCGGCAAAGGGCAACATTCCCATTTGTGCGACGCGGCTCACACTGGTGGGAGCAATGAGGGCGCTGGCAATGTAGAGAACTGCAAGGCCCACCAAAATCGTTCGCATGCCGCGTGATACCTGGATGCGAGATGACTTCTTGACCTCTCGAAGTTCAACCGTGCTCATTGACTACCCTTCACCTGAAGTTGTTCACTTAGACTTTACACAGCACCATGCGGTGTTAACAAGGGGTTACCTATAACTCTTTTGCAAAGTTTTCGTAACCTAAACTTCGCCCAATTAGGGACTATTGGAGGAAGTGCAGCAAGCTAGCCATATCTCGCGATTCAAAACCTCCAGCGCAAGCCTGGCGATAGAGCTCTTCGAGAGCCAAAGTTGCGTCAAGTCGGGCTCCCGTGGCCAAACCCAGACTGTGGATCAACCCCAAATCTTTGAGAACAGTGTCCATCCGCATAGCCACGGGCGCACCAGCGTCAAGAAATGCTGAACGCTTGTATTTCACGAATGGCGCGGCGATCACGCTTTCATCGAAGATGTCGTAGGCCGCAACCAGGTCAATTCCGGCGGCGCTGGCCAATGCCAGACCTTCCGCCACCGCGGCATTGAGACTGTGAACAACGAGATTGACCGCCAGCTTCATCGCCTGTCCATTGCCAGCGGCTCCGAGATTGGCAACCTTTTTCGCAAATGCTGAGAGCACTGGTCGAATCTCATCGATGGCATCGCCGGGGCCGCTCGCCAAGACGAGAAGTTGATGCGAAGCAATCGTCGCAACGCTGCCCGAAACCGGGGCATCGACAAATCTATAACCAGCGGCCGAGATTTTGGCGCTGAGCAACTTCGCTGATTCCACACCGCTTGTTCCCATGTCAACGAAGATCACGCCGGGATTTGCACTCCGCAAAAGTGTTGATTCGCCGATCAACACTTGTTCTGTCACTTTCCCATCTGTAAAAATCGA
>JACPZY010000136.1 GCA_016195215.1 Actinomycetota bacterium
ATGGTTCAATCAGGTCGAAATTGTCTACGGTGATCCGACTTATCCGGAAACTCTCCCACCCGCGCTCTCCAAAGTGAATGTGGCTTACTACCTCATTCATTCACTTGGAGCAGGGGCAGCGTTTGAATCTCTCGATCGCATTAATGCGCAAAATTTCGCTGATGCGGCGTCGGCATCTCCTGTGGAGCGGATCGTCTACCTTGGGGGCCTTTACCCTAAAGAGGAGAAGCTGAGTCCGCATCTAAAGTCGAGAAAGGAAGTAGGCGAGATCTTGCTGGCTAGCGGAGTGCCCACGACCGTACTGCGCGCTGCCGTAATTATCGGTTCTGGTTCCCTCTCATTCGAAATGCTCCGCTATCTCACCGAGCGTTTGCCGATCATGGTTACCCCCAACTGGGTCGACAATCGGATACAGCCAATCGCAGTCAGAGATGTTCTCCACTATCTTGTTAAATCCGCAAGAATGCCGCCGGAGATTAGTCGAGGTTTCGACATTGGTGGACCGGACGTTCTCACCTACAGGGAGATGATGATCCTTTACGCAAAAGTATCGAATATGAAACCACGCCGAATTATTTCACTCCCATTCATCACACCATCGCTATCAAGTCATTGGGTCGGACTAGTCACCCCGGTTCCCAAGAAGATTGCTCAAGCGCTCATGGAAAGCCTTGTGAACGAAGTAATATGCAAAGAGCATGACATAGCTCGATACATCCCCGACCCAGAAGGTGGACTCACTAATTTTTGTACCGCAGTAGATCTGGCCCTTCAACGAATTCAAGACGGTCGAGTCACCACCCGATGGGCATCGGCTGCGCACAGAGGCGCTCCCAGTGACCCCCTGCCGACAGACCCTGATTGGGCTGGAGGATCCCTCTACGTCGATGAACGAGTGCGCCGGGTCAACTCTTCGCCCGCGCAACTCTGGCACATCATTGAAGGAATTGGCGGCGAACATGGATGGTACTCATGGCGACTTGGATGGTGGACTCGTGGCCTCCTTGATCGATTTGTTGGCGGACCCGGGCTTCGTCGAGGCCGTAGGGATGCCTTTAATCTTGTGATCGGAGACGCCCTCGACTGGTGGCGTGTCGAAGAACTTGAAGAAAATCATTTGCTCCGTTTAAGAGCGGAAATGCGGCTACCTGGATTAGCATGGCTAGAACTAATCATTGAAAAAGACAATCAGGGCCGAACTCTTTTTCGCCAACGTGCTCTCTTTCATCCACTCGGTCCTGCAGGAGGGCTTTACTGGGCGATGATCAAACCCTTCCATAGACTGGTCTTCGGGGGGATGCAACGAAATATCGCTCGCGCGGCGGAAAGTATCTCCCATCAGGATTGGTGAGGGCTCTGTTTTTTTAGTCTTTCGAAAATAGAGAGAGAAATTACTGCTCCGATAACAACCATGGAACCGATTAACTGTCGCCCATTGATGCGCTCCCCCAGAATAAGAATGCTAAAAACTAATCCAAATACAGGAATAAGAGTCAGAAATGTTCCCGCTTTGGCGGCCGTAGTTCGGCGAAGTCCAGAGACGTACATCCAGAACGCAATACCGTAGTAGAGAATTCCGGCGATTACCGCTTCGCCGATACTCCACAGCGAGAGCCGCATCGCCGGCAACCCGCGAAGAATCAATTGGAACGACATCAACGCTATGGCAAATAGAGAGGCCGCCAACTGCTGTACGAAGACGATACGAAGGGATCCCTCCTTCACGTTCATGAGGTTCAGAATTATCGAGTAACCCGCACATGCAGCGATTGCGGACAATGTCAGCAGTACTCCAGCAAGTTCACTCTGTCCTGACGGTCTTCCAATTATTAAAAGAACGCCGATTGTTGCCAGAATTACAGCGAGGACGATTTCACCTCTTACGGAGGTACGGATGAAAACGAAGGCAATAAGCGTGATCAGCAAAGGTTCAACAGCCCAAAGGACGACGGAAATGGATGCTGGAATCCGCGCCAGTCCACTTAATCCAAGTGCATAGGCGATGCCAGGGTTCAATACGCCGAGTAAGGCAATCTTCCCATACGAACGAATCTGTCGCGTAGCAAGTTTTCGATTACGGGTAAGGAAAAGAAATGCTCCTAAAAAAACGACACTAGAAATCAGTTGGAAAGGAAGAAGCACCCAGGAACTGAAATCATTGAGAGCAATCTTCGTCAGTACAGTGCCTAACCCCCAACTCGCCATGGCGGCCACAAGAAATAGATTCGTCTTCAAATTTTTGGACATAGAAACTCCTCCGAAAGAGTGCAAACGGAAAGGAAACGACTAATTACGGAAGGAGTTAATAATCCGAATCACAGCGTGAGTAGCCTGGTAACCGAGTTCTTCTTTGCCATGAGGTTGCCACGGTCGGAAGTCTAGATGCTTGAAAGCGGATTCTCTAGAGAATTTGCCCTGATTCATTCCTCGAGGCAAAAGGCAAAACACCTAGAATTATTGGGCGTGCAGGCTGGAGATTTCAAAAAATCCCTAGTTGCCCAGCTAACTCCAGTGGATCAGTAGCCGGCAGACCACAGACAAAACCGCGACAGACATAAGCGGTGGTCATATTGTTCAACATTCGGCGATCTTTAAGCAAGCCAATGGCTGAGTTGGCGTTCGGCCAAGTGCGTACGATGACAACGCCAGGTGCGGTGGTTCTCCACGCCAGTCGCCACATCGCCTCGGTTTCCTCGCTAGCTGGTCCGACAATTACTACCTGTACAGGCCCATGAATCAATGCGGTGGCAGCGCCCAACCCCCAGCCAATTGCACGTGGTGAGCGCGTAATCAACGGTGTGATTTTTGCGAGTGTCCTTTCTGCACGGAGTCGATACTCATTCTCTCCAGTGATTGCCGCATAAGTGACCATGGCATTTGCGACAGCAAGCCAACCAGCCGGCTCGGAGCCGTCCGAAACACCCTTCGGTCTACTCACCAATAATGGCGCATCGTCGGCAGTATCAAAAAATCCGCCGTCCCCATCACTGAAGCGAAGAAGAATGAGATCAAGGAACTTTCCAGCAAAGAATAACCATTTTTCAGTCCCGTTCACTTGGTAGAGCGAGAGAAATCCTTCTGCAACATCTGCGTAATCGCTTAAAGTACCCCAACTCGAACCCGCAACCCCATCCCGCGACGTTCGTTTCAAGCGCTGTTCAATGTCATCGAGGTGCACATTGACAATGAGGTCCGCCGCAAACTCTGCACTCGCAATCCAGGTTGGTTCGTTAAAAAGCACGCCTGCCTCGGCGAGTGCGGCAATCGCAAGTCCATTCCAAGCGGCTACCACTTTATCGTCACGATTAGGACGGGAACGAAGGTTGCGAGCGGTAAAAAGCTGGGTCTTTATGTGGTTCCATCGATCTTGGTCCGGCGGATCAACGGGTAATTGGAGTGTTGATAACCCACCTTCAAAGGTGCCATCATTCTTAACGGATAGAATCTCACCGGCCCATCGACCATCGATTTCGCCAAGAACATTGATTAGCTCCTCCACACTCCATACATAGTAGGTACCTTCGGAACCTCCACTATCGGCATCCAGTGCAGAGGCAAACCCACCTTCATCAGTGCGAAGTTCGCGGAGCATGAAATCAACTATCTCACGAACAATGCGATGAGCAAGTTTGGATCCTGTAAGACGCCACCAGTGTGCGTAGACTCGAAGTAAAAGAGCATTGTCATACAACATCTTTTCAAAGTGCGGTACAACCCATTTGCTGTCAACGGAGTACCTGGCAAATCCTCCACCGAGTTGGTCATACAAGCCGCCTCGAGCCATCGCGGTGAGCGTTTTTTCGGCCATAAGGAGTGCTCTGGGGTTGCCAGATCTGGCATGTTCGCGTAATAAAAACTCAAGCAGCATCGAGGGTGGAAATTTTGGTGCGCCTCCAAATCCGCCATATTCAGTGTCAAAATCTCGGGCCAGAGTTTCTACCGCGTTCTGCAAATCCTCTGACGAAGGCAGGGAGCCTGATTGCAGGGAGGGCGTTTGCAATAAG
>JACPZY010000128.1 GCA_016195215.1 Actinomycetota bacterium
CGAGTGCAAGTACGACACCAATGAGGAGTACTCGCTGGTGATAAATGCTCGGCACAGCAAATTGGGCCAATATTATTACAAAGATGAAGAGGTTATCTACGGAAAGAGAGTACTCAACCGTATACGCGGCAAAGTATTCGAGCCCAAAGGGAGATCCAAAACGACCCCACACCCAGAGACCAAAGCCGACTGAAATGCTGACGTAAAAGATGGTCCACGCCAACGCTTCTTTAAACTTCACATCATGAGGTTTTCTACTTGCGGTAAATAGATCAATAAAAACCAGTATCAAGATAACAGCGATAGTGATCGACCAGATTAATAAAGACACATCCATTTAAGACTCCCTTGATAGCCATGAGTAAGACATGGTCAAGGTCTCCCAAACCGTTTGCACGGCCAGCCCCCGGGTTTTTACACCGTATTGACGAGGAAACTGTAGTGAGGTACTCCCCTTAAACACCTGAACTGTAATCGGAAACACCAACCAAAGCAAAATGAAGCAGAGGAGTCGCCCTACAAGTCGGAAAATCAACAATAGCCGCTTGAATTATAGGTCGAAGCGTTTGACCGACACTCAGATCTGTGGATAAATTGTACAAAATATGTGCTATTTAGTACAATCTTGCTATGTCAGATTTGTCCATCTCAGATGCTCGCGCCGATCTTGCCAAAGCCGTTACTCGCGCCAAAAAAAGTCCGGTGACCATCTCCAGGCATGGTAAGCCTATTGCCGTGCTGATTAACCCATCATTATTCGAAAAATTTGTTGAATCGATCGAAGAACTGGAAGATATTGCTGCATTTGATGAAGCAATATCCGACAGGGACCCAACGATTCCATGGGAGCAGGTTAAGAAAGATCTAGGCCTTCTTTGACCAATTATTCAATCGAGGTACAGAAGAAAGCTCAAAAATACCTCAGCTCGATTCCGAAGAAAGACAAACTACGAATCGTTGGAGCAATAGAATTACTCCGCGAGAATCCACTCCCACCAAAGTCCTTGAAACTCACAGGGCGCGATGGTTATCGAATTCGAATTGGTGATTATCGCATTATTTACTCTTTCAACAGTAAACGACTAACCATCCTCGTTATTAAAATCGGTCACCGCAGAGACATCTATCAAATCGATGTCAATGAATAAAAGAAGAGTCGCCCTATAAGCCGGCTCTGTCGATATCTTTATTGCGACCTACTGATCTAGCTACTTTTTCGCAGATTTTCCAGTTCATTAAAGAGGACCTCGATTTCTCGAGGTCCTCGCTTAAACACTTTTAACTTCTTGATCGCTACCAATAGATCAGTTTCAAGCGCTTAAGACTGCGGTGTAGGTGACGGGACTTGAACCCGCTCCGCTGGTTTGGTAAACAAGCAGGCTTCCAATTACAACACACCCACATCACAGGGCGGAGTGTTGCTGAATCTGAACTTTCGAATTATCAAGGGATCAACAAATATGTGTAAACATCCGCTGTGGAAAAGAAAAAGACCCGACAAACTTGTCGAGTCCTTTTCCTACCAAACCAGCGTGCACGAAGTATTGCAGATAATCTCGTTACCTGCAGTAACAATCAAATGAGATCAGACTGAAGAAAAGTCGCCCTATAAGCCGGATCCTGTCGTCCCTGCTGCTTTCACAGCAAGAACCGATCACCATCCATCTAGTTCCGCAATTACTCACGGAATCAAGCGACCTACCCGGTAGCTCGAACGAGCAGTTCTCAAGCGCTACCTGTCTGGTCTTGCTCCAAGTGGGGTTTACCTAGCAATAAAGGCCCTTGCTCTACCAAGACAGAACAAAGCGCTGATACCCTTTAACGCATGAGTCAGCGCCTGGAATACCTCCGAGCCAACAGCGAAGCTATTAAGGCTATCGCTGCTCGGCATAAAGCTCGCTCTATCTCTGTATTCGGCAGTGTGGCCCGGGGAGAAGACCGCCCAGATAGTGATATTGATTTTCTCGTCGATTGTGACCCCACGGCATCACTCTTTGACCTCGTTCACATGCGCCAAGAACTAATCAACTTCCTCCAGGTCGATGTAGATCTAGTCGATCAAGGTGGATTATTTCCTCGAGACGCCCACATTCTAGAAGAAGCCCTAACTCTGTGAATGAAAACGACAAGCGCCGTATTCAAGACATTATGGAATTAGCCGCTGAATTGGCGGAATATGTAAAGCAAGGTCGAGAACGCTTTGATTCCGAGTTGTCGCAAGTTCGCGCGGTAGAGCGAGTTATCGAGCTGATCGGAGAATCAGCTTCCGCCATTTCTAGAGAAACTCAAGCGACGATATTGGATGTCGATTGGGAAGGCCTCATAGGATTACGAGTAATGCTTGCCCACAATTATCAACGAATAAAGAGATCTCAATTATGGATCGCAGCCACCGTAGACGTTCCTGCCCTTGTCCAAAGTCTTAAAGGCTTCTTTTAATCGCCAACTTTCTTGTGCTCAAATCCCCCCTCTGAAAAACGAACACATTTCATTGAGTGATAATAAAAATTGTAATGAGTGAGAACCAACTCACGATTGAAACCCTTATCATGGAGTTTTTCTGGTAAGAATACCCCTATGAGGATTCAGGCAATTACGGAAGTTGAGATCGCTGCTATTGCCGAGTGGGAGTACCCTGATCAATTGGCTACCTACAATCATGAAGAAATCGAATTGGGCAATGATTCCTTTTTTGCAGTCTACGACGAAGAAGATTTCACTGGCTTCGGAGTTAGTGGAGTGGACGCAATTGTTCAAGGGCTTGAAGAAAATGCCGTGACCTTAGATATTGGTTTAGGAATGGCTCCACACTTAATACGAAAAGGTTTAGGCAAAAAGTTTGGAAAGGCCGTTCTCGCAGAAGTTGCCAAGAAAGCGACGTACGGTGGTTACACCTATCTCAGATGTGCAATCTATTCTTGGAATGAAGTTTCACTTCACATCGCAAAGTCTGCTGGATTTAATGAAGTAAAGACCATAGTAAATTCAAATGGAGAATTCATAATTCTGAAAACGTCGACAAGTGAACTTAAAGTTTGAAAACAGAGGAGTCGCCCTATAAGCCGGATCCTGTCGTCCCTGCTGCTTTCACAGCAAGAACGGATCACCATCCATCTAGTTCCGCAATTGCTCACGGAATCAAGCGACCTACCCGGTAGCTCGAACGAGCAGTTCTCAAGCGCTACCTGTCTGGTCTTGCTCCAAGTGGGGTTTACCTAGCCATCTACGTTGCCGTAGATGCTGGTGGTCTCTTACACCACCGTTTCACCCTTACTCGTCATTGCTGATGAGCGGTTTATTTTCTGTGGCACTGATCCCGCGGATTGCTCCGGGTGGGCGTTACCCACCACCTTGCTCTGTGGAGTCCGGACTTTCCTCGGTGCCACCCAGAATTAACTGGGCTACAACGCGGTGATCCGGGCGACTCTTCTTGTATCTGAGTCTACGCGAATTTGGGGACTTGGCGGAAAACTGCTGGAGAGAGAAGGGCGAGAACCGCCAGGGAAAGTAAAGCTCCGCCAAGCAGAACTTCACGCACCCCAAAGAGGCCAATCAATACTCCCGCCAAACCCATCGCCACAATTCCTCCCGTATTTATGACGCCTGAGACTCCGGCCAATATCCGACCCTGAATTTCTTGGGCAGAATTGTTGATGAATATCCCAATCCCGTATGAATTTATAATTGCATTGCCAAGTCCAGCCAAGAGCGAAAAGAAGAGCACTACCCCCCAATGCCAGGCCAATGAAATTCCAAGTACGGCAATTGCGAGCATTACGAGTCCCGCGATAACCATATGAACGTGTTTGTTCTCTGGGGCTTTATAAGAGGCAACCCAAGTTGCTCCCCCAAGTGAGCCCACGGCAAATGCGGTTCCTACCAAGCCGTAAATAAATGCACTAGCCCCCAATTCTTGGGTCACGAGAAAAACTTCTCCCACATTTACAACGCCGAGAGCCAATATAAATACTGTAAGAAGGATTAAGAGCGGCAATAAAGAGAAAGCTGAGGGAGTCAATCGCAAATGGCCAATAAAATCCACTTGTAGAGACCAAAAATCCGGCGAGCGCGGGAGAGATCAGGCCAGCGAGCGCGAAGGTAGATTGCGAGAAGCCCATCGCGCGGGGCAGGTCATCCTTCGTGCACAAAGTTGGGATAAGAGCCCCCCAAGAGGGATTCACGACTGCGCCACCGGTATTGGAGAAGAAGAGAGTGAGAAATACCAACCAATGCGGCCCAGATCGAGTGAGAGTGAAGATCAGGGCCGCTTGAATTAGAGAAGAAGTTAAGACAACTCTCCTAGTCGAAAATCTATCTGCTATTAACCCCGCCCATGGCGCGAATAGAATAAATGGCAATGTTCCAAGGATAAAGAGTACAGAGACTGTTGCTGCGCCCGACTCTTTTTCACGCAAGACCAGGGCAAAAATAGTGAGTTCGCTTCCGAGAAACGAGAAACCCCGTGCGAAGGAGATCGCTCGGATCTTCTGCCAATTCGTGGATTCCCTTCCATCCGCTTCTCCCGCCTCTTTCTTGGTCATCAGACTTGAGGTTTAGTTCCTGGCTATTTTGATGTCGCCACTTACCGTGGTTGCGTTTATGGTTACCGTCTCTGCATGTTCAACACTTTCGTCGAGGCCGGAACTCAGCGCAATCTCCGACTCGGTGTCACCGCTCAAACTCTTACTGTCTACATCAATCTCTAGGCCAGGGGCAACGTGGACAGTGATATCCCCGCTGATGGTCCTAAGGGCGTAGTCGCAAGAAGAGAAAGTATGAGTGGTGATATCACCGGACACCGTCTTAATGACACATTTAGTCTTCGGATTCCTAAGAACAGAAACATCTCCTGAGACAGAGTGTATGTCCACACTTTTCACAATGTCTTTGAGTTCGATATCGGCCGAAACGGCATTGATTCTTAATGCAGCCGTTTGTGGCAATTCCAAGACGATATCTACTTTCCCGGATCGTCCGTTGAAGAATCTTTTTAAACTAGTCTCTTTCCGACGAATTCGCACAGAGAGCCTACTTCCATTCACCGATATCTCTGCATCGTCAGCTAGATTTCGACCGTTTTCGGAGTCAGCATAGATATAGATATGGCATTTGCCGTCAGTCGATTCGCGTATCTCAATATCGCCGGAAACTGATTCAAGTTGCACAGTTGCATTCTCAATATCAAAAACTTCTGATCGAGTTGCTTGGCGAGATTCATTGATCATCACTAACTCCTCCCCTTGCCTTTAAGTTGTCTACCTGTGATTGAAACGGAATAACTTCCACGTTCGCTTGCTTTCAAGAGCCAGGAGTTGAGGGATATCCCCTCTTTCGTGGCTGCCGTTTCAATCCGGGACTTGAGATCTTCAGGCAACCGAAGGGTGATACGCGCGTTGAGCTCGGATGGCATCTCTCTCACCGCGGATTCATCCTGGATGTAGACGAGTTCTACTTCGTCCCCATTGATCCGAGCCTCCAAATGTCCGCCCGGAAGTTCCTCTTTCGCCTCGTTGGCGAGAGTTGTGAGGGATTCCAGGAGGCGCGAACGGAGCACTGGTTCAAGAGTGGGGATCAGTCGCGAGACCGCCGTATCCAGATCAGCTCCGCCCAGCTTGCCCAGGGCCTGTAGATCCGAGGTGAATCGGTCGAAAAAGGTTGACATCTTCATGGCGTCATGATGACATCATGATGATGTCATGTCAAGCTAGCGGTATCTTCCCGTCAAATCTTCATCACTCTCGACCCGGCGCCGTCGGGTGACTTCTAAGAATTGCGAGGAGCGGAGAATGAAAAGAATGATCAACGTCAGCCCCACGCCGACGACCTGAAAACCAAGCCCGACGCCGACACCCATAGCGGCAGTTGCAAAAATTGTGGCAGCAGTCGTAACGCCTTGGACGCCTCCCCGCTTATCCGTGAAGATGAGGCCTGCACCGAGGAAGCCAATGCCCGTCATAATTGCAAGGAGGGCACGCGTGGGGTCTCCATATTGGGCGTTGATGTCGACAATTTCGCCAATCCCAACAACGATAGCTGCCGCTGTTCCCACCAAGGCCATAGTGCGTGGTCCGGCAGATTTTCCGGCTCGGTCACGCTCCCATCCAATGATCGAACCGAGGACGGCGGCAATCGTTCCGTTAATAATTATCGAAGCCTGCTGCCAGAGATCAATGGAATGGACAGTTAACATCGGGCAATCGTACTTTCCACTGCCCCAATAAGCCAGCATTTACTACCGCAGTTCACGGTTTACAACACTTACATTGAAGATTCTTTACCGTAACATCACGGTTATGGCGAGTCCGACCCTTCCACATGACGCGAATTGGGTGCGGGCAGACACACTCTTCTCATCAGAAGAAGTGAACACCGATCTTGCAATCATTGGAGTTCCGGCGCGGGAGGAATCGCTATCGCCGACGTCCGCTCATCAGAGTCCAGATGCAATCCGAAGTGCCCTTGCTAGATATTCAACCTATTCGCGATCTCACGAGGTTGATTTGCGCGAAATCGAAATGCGCGATCTGGGCAATGTGATTTCTCCGGAGTATGAGGATGGAGAACTAAGAGTTGCAGAAGCCGTGAAAGATGCACGATCCAATCACAAACTACTTGTAGCCCTCGGAGGAGATAACTCGATTACATACTCGGTTGCATCGGGTCTGTGGCCGGAGATCTCTCACTGTGGGCTGATCACACTGGACGCGCACCACGATTTACGTGACGGGCGATCCAGTGGTTCGCCGATCTGGCGACTTATTCAATCAGGACTCCCTGGAACAAATATCGTCCAGATTGGAATAAGTGATTTTGCGAATAGCCGAGAGTACTCCGAACGGGCGAAGGATCACGGGATTCATATATTTTCCCGTGATCTACTCAGAAAAAGACCCATCTCAGATGTAATGCTGGAAGCACTCGAAATCGCAGGAGGTTCGAGCCGTGAAATTTACGTTGATATAGATGTGGATGTCTGCGACCGCTCGGTTGCACCCGCCTGTCCGGCATCGGTGCCGGGTGGAATAAGTGCAGATGAACTCCGCCAGGCAGCCTTTTTAGCCGGCGCAAATTCAGCAGTTCGCGCAATTGATATTACGGAAATCGATGCTGCCTCCGATTCTCCCGATCAGCGGACTATTCGACTTGGCGCGCTCTTGGTATTAGAAGCTGCTTGTGGAGTAGCAAAGCGTTAGCGCAAATCTTTTATAATTTCTCTCGCTGCACTCAGAACTTTCCCGCTCTGCACTAATGCAGTTGCTGCCTCCAATTCGGGCGAGAGCCAACGGTCAGAACCTGGCCCAGGCACTACCCGACGCAATGCTCTGATCACTGACGCAGTCGCGGGAGAAGGAACGAGGCCTTCGCGCAATTCAATCGCCCGTGCCGCTGTTACTAGTTCAATCGCAAGGATCCGCGAAAGATTCTCAACCACCTTCCGCAATTTCCTCGCAGCGCTCCACCCCATCGAAACATGATCTTCCTGCATTGCAGAACTTGGTATTGAATCGACGCTGGCGGGAACTGCCAGTCGTTTGTTCTCACTTACTAAGCCAGCCTGCGTGTATTGGGCAATCATCATGCCTGAATCAACACCTGGATCATGGGCTAGAAAAGGCGGCAACCCCGCTGATCGGTGTTGGTCCAACATCCGATCAGTGCGTCTTTCAGAGATCGATCCAAGATCTGCAGCGGCAATGGCTAAGAAATCAAGAACGTAGCCCACTGGTGCACCGTGGAAATTTCCATTCGATTCCACCCGGCCATCCGACAGAACTACCGGGTTATCTATCGAACTCTGGAGTTCTCGGTGGGCGATCGTCGAGGCGTGCTCAATAGTGTCACGAACAGCACCATTGACTTGTGGAGCGCAGCGGAGTGAATAAGCATCCTGAACACGTGAATCGTTCTGAAGATGAGAGGCGATAATTCCAGAATTCCTAAGGAGGGAGTAGATGTTGGCAGCACTCGCGATCTGCCCAACTTGAGGACGAAGTGGAGCATGGAGCTCGGGAGCAAAGACCCGATCCGTCCCAAGCAACCCCTCGATACTCATGGCTGCTGTCACATCTGCCACTGTGCAGAGCTCTGCAAGGTCCGCGCATGCCATGATGAGCATTCCAAGCATTCCGTCAGTGCCATTGATAAGTGCCAATCCCTCTTTTGCTTCAAGCTCAATGGGTCTCAAGCCCGCCGCATGCATGGCCTCCAATGAAGGCATCTCTGCACCAAGAGCATCATGAACGACACCTTCTCCCATCATCGCGAGTGCGCAGTGTGCAAGTGGTGCTAAATCCCCACTACAGCCGAGCGAGCCGAATTCGGGCACAACGGGGGTGATTCCAGAGTTGAGAAAATCAACGTATGCCTGGGCAACCTCAACCCGCACCCCAGTGCGGCCCGATGCCATGGTGCGCAATCGCAGAAAGAGCAATGCTCGGACGACTTCACGTTCGACCGCAGGACCAACTCCCGCTGCGTGAGATCGAATTAGCGATTTTTGAAGTTGGGATCTATCTTCAACATCTATGTGCCGATTTGCCAACGCTCCAAAACCTGTGGAGACTCCATAAACTGGAATCCCACCTGCAGCGTATGCGTCAATATATTTGCGTGTCTCACGAATTGCTTCGATAGCTTCAGGTGCCAGAGAGACCTTTGCGTTATGACGGGCGACCGCAATAACTTCGTCGAAGGAAATCCCGCTGGTGCCAAGGCTGACCAATTTATTTGATCCGACTACCATTGCGCCACACCTCATCTATTAAGGGAACTCCTGGCCGATACGCCAGATGCATGTAAGAAGTTGTGCTCAAAATTGAAAAATCGGCACTCGCGGTGACCCCAAGATGTCCGACATCCCTGCGTCGAAGAGCCATCGCTCCACCCTGAGTCGCCGACCAGATCGCCTCTTCGGGTGAGAAGTGAAGGTCACGTACCGCAATCGCGATGACAAATGGCATATTGGTCGTGTATGAACTTCCAGGATTGCAGTCGGAGGCCAGGGCAACTTTTACACCTGCCTCAAAGAGTCTTCTTGCATCAGGGTATCTGGACCGAGTTGAAAACTCTGCTCCGGGTAAGAGAGTCGCGAGCGTCTGCGATCCTGCGAGTCTAGCTATATCGCCATCAGAGAGATGACTGACATGATCAACTGAGGCAGCGCCCAACTCAACTCCAATCTGCACGCCTTCGCCCGGCTCCAACTGATTGGCATGAATCCGCGGAAGAAGACCACGTGCGATTCCTGCTCTCAATATTCTTCTTGTCTGCTCGCCAGTGAATGCGCCCTTGTCGCAGAAGACATCAATCCATTTCGCATGTGGTCGGGCGGCCTCCAACATCGGACCACAGACGAGGTCTACATACTCTTCGGGGTTGTCCCTGTACTCCATCGGAATTGCGTGCGCACCTAAAAAAGTCGTCTCCGCCGTCAATTGCCTTGCCACAACGAGAGAACGTGCCTCATCCTCGACCGTAAGGCCATAACCTGACTTGCATTCAATCGTTGTTGTTCCCGAAGCGTTGGCTTCAGCGATCAATCTTCGACCACTTTGCAGCAGTTGCCCATTGCTGGCCTGGCGCGTTAACTCAACCGTGTAATTAATACCGCCTGCAGAATAGGGCTCCCCTTGCATGCGAGCGCGAAATTCTCTGCTCCGATCGCCTGCGAAAATCAGATGCGTATGGCTATCGACAAATCCGGGGATAATGCATCGTCCTTGAGCATCAATGCGATTGGGCACGTCATTTCGAGGTGCAGAAGAGGAATTGCCAACCCAGGCTATCGCCCCATTTTCTATGAGAAAGGCGGCGTTCTCCACAACACCAAGTGGCGTGCCATCAATGGATAGATCGTTAGTGACCAATAGACCGATGTTCTCTACCAAAATACTCGTCATGGTCACTCGATATCCAACATTGGGATATGAACGTGCTTCTCGCGAGCAGTATCGATCGCCCGGTCATAGCCAGCATCAACGTGGCGAACTACACCCATTCCGGGGTCATTAGTCAGAACTCTGGCAAGTTTCTGCCCTGCCAATTTCGTGCCATCTGCCACGGAAACTTGGCCAGCGTGAATGGAGCGACCGATCCCTACTCCTCCACCGTGGTGTATTGAGACCCACGATGCACCTGATGCAACGTTGATCATCGCGTTAAGCAGTGGCCAATCTGCAATTGCATCGGAGCCATCCTTCATAGCCTCTGTTTCTCGATATGGAGAGGCCACTGAGCCACAGTCAAGGTGATCGCGCCCAATTACAATCGGTGCAGAAATTTCGCCGCTTGCGACGAGATCATTAAATACCAGACCTGCCCTGTCCCGCTCTCCATACCCAAGCCAACAAATTCTTGCGGGTAGCCCCTGGAAGGTTACCTTCTTCTGCGCCATTGTGATCCAACGATGAAGTCCCTCGTTCTCTGGGAAAAGATCCAGAACTGCCTTATCAGTCCGGTAAATATCTTTGGGATCACCAGAAAGTGCGACCCAACGAAAAGGCCCCTTGCCCTCACAGAAAAGCGGGCGGATGTAAGCGGGGACAAAACCCGGGAAAGCAAATGCGCGACCATAACCACCCTGTCGTGCTTCATCACGGATTGAATTGCCGTAATCAAAAACTTCCGAACCCTTATCCATAAATCCCACCATCGCTGCAACATGTGCTGCCATTGCAGCACGCGCACGAATGGTGAATTCCTCTGGGTTCTCCTTAGCAAATTGAGCCGCGTCGTGGAATTCCACACCTATTGGAATATAGGAGAGTGGATCGTGAGCCGAGGTCTGATCAGTGACAATATCTATGGGCAGATCCATGGCCAGGAGCTCTGGCACGACAACTGCCGCATTCCCAACTAGACCAACCGAGAGTGGC
>JACPZY010000158.1 GCA_016195215.1 Actinomycetota bacterium
AGCCAGAAGATATTAAGCTTCCGAGAAAAATCACACGCAGATGTGGTGAGAGGTGTCAGAATCGTTTATGGCGATAGAGCCATCGTTGATCTAATCGGGCAATCGGAGATGGACTTCATTTATTTGGATCAACAGCACGGAATAATTTCTACTCGAGATATTTATGAAATTTCTGCCTTTCTTGCCAGATACAAAATCCTGGTTCTGGTGCGTACCTCCGATCAGAGCTCCGTCAATATTGGCCTCGCCCTTGATGCTGGGGCCCATGGGGTGATCGCACCGGATATCGAGAGCGCTAATCAGGCTCTGGCGTTTATAAGTAATACTCGATTCCCTCCGTTTGGAAGAAGAAGTTGGGGAGCCTTTGCAGCAGGTCAGCGCGGATATGCAACACCGGGTGAAGTCGCCAATCCGATTTGCTGGGCGCTCATAGAGTCGTCGATGGCGGTCGCGCAGATCGAGCAGATTGCACAGGTAGATGGGCTAGATGGAATCTATATTGGCAGGTATGACTTAGCCCTCTCAATGAATGTGCCAATTGCCGAAATTGCGATCCATGAGAGCCACAATGTGGCGATCAAGAACGTCCGATTTGCAGCAGAGAGAGTCGGACTTCCCATCGGAACGAGTGGTGATTTCGCACAACTCTCATCACAGGGCTTCCGAATTTTGACTGTAAGTTCCGAATTGGAACTCGTCACACAAGGTTTGAAGAACTGCCTTTCTACTCGATAGTCAGAACGGTCGGCGCGGAACTTCGCTACCGCTGCTTCCGACAAGGAAATCGAGGTCAGCACCTAGGTCTGCCTGTAAAACATGTTCGTGGTGCAGTTTCAAGAATCCGCGTTCAACCTTGGGTAGAGGCGACTTCCACGTTGCCCGCCGTGCTTCTAATTCTTCATCTGAGAGCTCAACAGAGAGAGAGCGGTTCTTGACGTCGAGTTCAATCCAATCACCGTTCTTCACCAATCCCAATGGACCACCGATTGCCGATTCAGGAGCCACGTGGAGAATAACGGTGCCATAAGAACTTCCGCTCATGCGAGTATCCGATATGCGAACCATGTCATTGACACCTTGCATTAAAAGTTTCTTTGGCATTGGAAGGTTGCCAATTTCTGGCATGCCGGGATACCCGCGAGGACCCGAGTTGCGAACGATGAGAATAGTATTCTCGTCGACATCTAGATCCATATCGTCAATTACAACTTCTAGCTCTTCAATCGAATCGTAAACTAGCGCCTTGCCTCGATGATTCATAAGTTTAGGATTTGCAGCAGAGAGTTTGATGATAGCGCCATTCGGACACAAATTTCCCCACAGAACGGCGATCGCTAAGCCTGGAGCCTTAAGTGGCTTTGCTACGGTAGTAATAACTTCTTCATTGTAATTCTCCGCTCCAGTCACCTGCTCCGTAATAGTCATGCCCATTACATTTATCTCATTGGCGTTGAGCATTGGAAGGATTTCACGCAGAATTACGGGAGTCCCCCCTGCATAGTAGAAATCTTCCATGAGATACTTGCCAGCCGGTTTCAGATTAAGAAGCATAGGAACGTCCCTACCCCACCGATCAAAGTCAGCGAGCTTTACGTCGAGACCCAACCGCCCTGCGAGTGCTTGTAGATGCAGCACCGCATTCGTAGAACCACCGATCGCTGCATTTACTTTTATAGCATTTTCAATGGCGCCAATCGTTACCACATCGGCAAATTTAAGATCTTGTTTTGCAATCTCGACGGCTTGACGCCCGGTCAAATGTGCAGTGAGGTACCTCCGTGAATCGGAGCCTGGAATTGCAGCGGCTCCGGATAGTTGCAGCCCGATGGTTTCTGAAATAACAGCCATTGTCGATGCACTGGCCATGGTCATGCAGTGACCTTCGCTTCGAGCCATACACCTCTCCGCATCAACAAATTCTTCATCCGTCATCTTTCCCGTGCGAACCATGTCCACGAACTTCCAAATATCCACTCCAGAACCAATATTCTCGCCCTTGTACTTTCCATTGAGCTTGGGGCCAGAACTCACAACCATCGTCGGCAAGTTGACACTCGCCGCGCCCATGAGAAGTCCTGGGATAGTTTTGTCGCAACCACCGAGAAGCACAACGGAGTCGATCGGATTTGCACGAAGCTGCTCCTCCAATTCCATGGCCATTAAATTTCTGTAGAGCATTGAACTTGGGCGCATTAGTGTTTCTGGCAATGACATAACGGGAAATTCAAGTGGAAGTCCTCCTGCTTCCCAGACTCCCTTGGCCACGAACTCTGCAACTCGGCGTAGATTAGAGTTACAGGGGGTTAATTGAGACCACGTGTTTGCAATACCGACGACCGGGCGTCCATCAAAGGCCTCATCCGGGATGCCATCACCCTTAAGCCATGAGCGATGAATAAAACCATTGCGTCCTTTATCTTCAAACCAAGCCTGACTTCTTAATTTCATCATCATCATTCCTCGATTGAATAGTTACAATCTTTTTGATTCTTTTCATCAAATGTGTGAAAACAGGTGGTCGCCGTGGGCGACCACCTGTTTTCACTTTCACCCCATGGCTATTAAGGCGTGATCGTAATGGTCTTTAGTACCTGAACGGTATCTCCAGAGTATTTAACGATCTGAGCAGAGTAATTACTCTCCCCCACTGTCCTGCTGAAGTCGTAGACATCGCTGCCTACTCCCTTTGTCGCACCAGTTTTGACAATTGCAGCTCTCAAAACAGCTGGTTTGACTCCGTTTTTCGTAATCCAGTTTTTAATCATATAGACGAGGTCGTAGTACTGAGCGGTGAAGAAGTCAGGGTTCTTACCTGCGAACCGCTTGTACGCCTTTACCCAAGATGCTGCAGTTGGATCGGCGGCAATCGCATTATCGACTGTGCCGTAAGTTCCATCTAACTGAGCATTGGTTACGAGACCAAGTACGGCCGTTAATGCCATGGAACGGCCGCCCATGTAATCAACGCCTAATTTCAACTCCTTGACTTGACGAAGAGTTGTTGCTGTTACGACGGGAATACTCCAACCGACAATGATCTGAGCACCGGCTGCACGCAATTTAAGCAATTGAGCAGAGACGTCGGTTGCAAAGAGTTCATGGGATTCAGTTCCTACAGGAGTAATACCCTTTTTCTTAAGTTCGGCGACCATGACCGCAGTGCCATCAATTCCATAGGCAGTGTTGTCAGCGAGGACGCCAATCTTGGTGTACTTCAACGTATCAACAATGTAATCCATGGCAGCGACTGCTGAGATTCCATCGCTTGGAGATATTCGGAATATCCATGGATTCTTCAACTTATCTTGTGTGAGGGCAACTGATCCACCAGAGAAGAAGTAAGGGACTCCAACTTTGTTGATCATGTCGTTCTGCGCGAGAAGTGCAGAACTGTGTGGGTGACCAATGATGACCACAGGATTTTCTTCGGCGAGTACGTTCATGGAATTTACCCACTGAGGGTTCGTGTCGCCACCATCTGCAGTTACCAAATCAATAGGATGACCGGCAATTCCACCAGCCGCATTGATTTGGCTAACAGCGAATGCAACGCCACCGCGGTAGCTCTGTCCTAGAAGTGCATTTGTCCCGGTAACTGCGGCAGAGAAACCAATCTTTATTGGACCCTTAGGGATGAATATTTGATAGATAAGTTTTTTACCAACTTTTGTGCAAACAAGATCGCTCTTG
>JACPZY010000159.1 GCA_016195215.1 Actinomycetota bacterium
CGCGCTTCCGGTAAGAAAAGCGGCCGTTGCATCCGGGAATCGAGTGCTAACTATTCTTCGCGCGGCTTCAACGGCGTCGAGGCGTTCCATAACTCCGAACCCTATGCCCCCAAAGAAGAATCATGGCGAATAATTATCTTTGGTTTTCATTACTTTTGGATGCACGTGGCATATCAACGATTACCCGCGTTATCCACTTATGACCGCTAAAAATGAGCCAAAGCACCTATCGCATAATTGTTGGCAGAGCCTTAGGCTTTCGGCATGGAATTCTTAGGATTGCGTACGCTTATTTATCCTACAGTGAATCTCGATGAAGCAAAGAAATGGTGGAAGGACTTTCTGGGTATTGACCCTTACTTTGACGAACCCTTCTACGTTGGTTTTAACGTGGGAGGTTACGAGATTGGTCTGAATCCTGGAGCCGCAATGGAATATGGACCCGTGACCTATATCGGTGTTAAGTCGATGGTTGAAGCGTTAGAAAAGGCAGAGGCTAGTGGAGCAAGCGTTGTATCTCCTGCTGAAGATGTCGGGGACGGAATAGAAATTGCGCATTTGATATCTCCGACGGGAGAGCGCTTTGGGTTGATTGTTAATCCAAACTTCAAGACCGAGTAGATCTTCCGTTACATTTTCACCACCCACGTGGCAGGAAATCATGCTTAAATGCAGCAACTGAGTTTTGATATGTCCTGTGTAAATGACATGGCTACCAATTTAATTCCTTCGGACATTGTAGGAAAGATGGGTAGCGTCTCAATTACGTCGTGAATCGTATTTCTATTTCTTATACTCACCATGGCTTGAGCAATCAAGTCGCCGGCGTTTGGTGCCAATATATGCACACCCATAACCACCTGCGTCTCAGGATGGATTCCCATCTTGATCATGCCCTCAGTTCGTTTTGTTATCAGCGCCTTGGGCAAGTTATCGAAAGTTACGGTCCGACAGGCACAAGCGTTAAATTCCTCCATCTGTCGATCTTCGGTATACCCGACTGAGGCAAGCTGCGGGTCGGTAAAGACCGTATACGGCACAGCGTCATAATCGATTGCTCTGCTTGAGCCACTTAGCGCATTCTCCACCGCATAGGTGCCTTCGCGCCCTGCCGTTGTTTCAAGCCTGAGCGGTAAATTAGTCACATCGCCTACGGCATAAATATGAGGCTGAGACGTCTGAAGTGTAGATTGCGTATCGATCCTCCCTTTATGATCAACAATAACGCCGGCGCTCTCAAGGTTAAGATTTGAGGTATTCGGAACTTTGCCGGCTGCAACTAAAATTTGATCGACAACAACACTTTTTTCCTCACCTTTATTTTTATAGAAGAGAGTCTTAACGCCATTGTTAGCAACTACTTTACTTACTCGAACGCTTGTTTCTATTCTTATGCCTTCATCTTCCAATATTTGATGTAACTGGTCAGTTAATTCACGCTCTGCACTAGGCATAATGCTTGCTGCCCTTTGCAGAATTGTCACTTGACTTCCGAATCTGGAGTACATCTGTGCTAGTTCTAAGCCAACTGCCCCAGCGCCAATAACTGCCAGTCGCTTAGGAACCGTTTTGAGCGTCATGGCTTCTATATGAGTGATGTAGCCGGCTTCAACGAGTCGCTCTACCGGTGGCACGATTGCAGTTGATCCGGTGGCAATAATGAATTTTTCTGCTTCTAGTTCTTGGTCGCCCACTCTAACTTTTCGCTCTGAGATAAAAGTTGCTCTGCCTTTAATGAATGTTACGTTGCCCAATCCATGGAGTACCTCTTCGTATTTCTTCTCCCGTAATTGCTCCACTAGTGTCATTTCATCGGACACAACCGCAGCAAAGTCTGCTTTATTAACGGCAAATTCAAGACCCGGCACGTTGTGGTCTTGGGCGGTATGTAAGAGTTCGGCAGCGTGTAAGAGAGTTTTAGATGGCACACACCCCACATTTACACATGTGCCTCCTAGCGGTAGACCATCGTTAATAAGAGCAGTTTTCGCTCCTAATTCGTCTGCTTTGATCGCCGCAGCAAAAGCACCAGCGCCGCCTCCGATGATAATTAAGTCGTATGCCTTCACTTTGTCGTTATACCTTTCTTGGATGGTTCATAACGCGAGCAGACCCTTTATTTCTTTACTAAACCCCGCCTCGTTTAATGAGTAGAAAACAGTCTGAGCCTCTTTCCTGGTTTTCACTAAATTAACCCCACGCAGCTTGCTCAGGCTGTGGGAAGCATTGGATACCGAGGTGCCGACTAGGTCAGCAATAGCGGTGACGCTTAACTCAGAGTGGTAGCGAAGGAGGTAGCAGATCTTGAGCTTGGTGACGTCGCCAATCACACCGCACTGGCGAGCGCACAGTTCAACCGCTTCATGGTCATTTAGTAACTGTTTAAGTTGTTGAATACTTGAACGCATATTCAAATACTAGCAGGCTCTATTGAACTCTGCAATTGAGAAGTACAAAAAGGATGAGCGAGGTTACCCGCGCTCCTCGAGCGCTCTCTTTGCGGGGTTTCCAGATTTGGATTTCTTCTTGGCCGGCTGCGCTTTCTTAGTCTGACCCATTCCAGCGCCAGCACCTTGGTACATAGCAGGCGGAAGACCTTGTGGTATCCCCCCATTTCGCATTTGGCGCATCATCTTCTGCGCCTTCGAAAATCGATCTACCAATGAATTAACTTCAGAGACGGCGCGGCCGCTTCCACGAGCAATGCGAGTCCGTCGTGAACCGTTGAGAACCTTGGGATCGCGCCGTTCAAGCGGAGTCATTGACTCGACGATTGCGCGGGTGCGGACCATCTCACTATCGTCGAAATTATCGATCTGCTTCTTCATCTGCCCAGCCCCTGGGAGCATGGAGAGCATTTTGGACATCGAGCCCATCTTGGACATCGCCGAAATCTGTTCGAGGAAATCATCGAGTGTGAAATCTTCACCGCTTGCAAATTTACTTTCCAACTTCGCCGAGGCCGCAGGATCAAAAGCCTTCTTGGCCTGCTCGGCAAGTGTTGCAACATCGCCCATACCGAGGATCCGCGAGGCCATACGTTCTGGGTAGAAGATATCGAAATCGGTCAGCTTCTCTCCTGTGGAGACAAACATGATCGGGCGTTGAGTGAGTTGCGCAATCGAGAGTGCGGCACCGCCGCGGGCATCACCGTCGAGTTTGGTGAGGACCACCCCGTCAAAGCCGACACCATCTAAGAAAGCCTGCGCAGTACGGACTGCATCTTGACCGATCATCGCATCGACGACAAAGAGAATCTCATTGGGGTTGATCGCATCGCGGATTGCGATTGCTTCCTTCATCAATGTCGCATCAACACCTAAACGACCTGCGGTATCAACGATGACCATGTTGTGGAGTTTGGATTTGGCAAATGCAACGCCGTCCTTCGCAACTTTCACTGCATTGCCGACGCCGTTGCCGGGTTCGGGAGCAAAGACGGGAATGCCGGTACTTTCACCAACAACCTGGAGTTGAGTGACTGCATTTGGGCGTTGTAAGTCAGATGCAACAAGGAGAGGAGTGTTGCCTTGGTCTGCAAAAAACTTTGCCAGCTTTCCGGCAAGGGTGGTCTTGCCGGCGCCCTGAAGACCGACAAGCATGATGACAGTCGGTGGTTGCTTGGAGAAACGAACTCGCCTAGCTTCGTTGCCAAGAACTTCGACCAATATCTGGTTGATGATCTCGAAGATCGCCTGCGCCTGGTTGCTGCCGGATTGAAGTGTCGGAAGTGCCTCAAGGGATCGAACGCGGACATTTTCGACAAACTCTGTGACGACAGGAAGGGCAACATCTGCCTCAAGTAATGCCTGGCGAATCTCCTGGCAAGTGTTATCGATATCGGATGGCGAAATCTTTCCACGCGAACGCAGGGAGTTGAGCGAGGCGGAGAAGCGCGAGGTCAATGAATCAAACATAGGTGCAGAGCCTAACCCAGTCGACGACTAACTAAACGACTAACTAAATGAGTGCGCCCTTGAGCCGTTCTACGACCTCCTGAGCACGTTTTTCGCTGAGAGCTCCCGCGGAAATTTCTGTGATGTAGAGGGTATCGATCGCTTCGGCCCCCAGGGTTGTGACAATTGCCGACCGTATATCGACTCGGCATCGGGTAACGGCATCGCCGATTCGAAAGAGTAATCCAGGTTGGTCGTGACTTCGCACTTCAATCACAGTGCACTCACTTGATGCGCCCATAACACTCTGCACAACTGGAGGCGGGACAGGAATGGAGGGCAACCGCCTGTAAGTCTTTACTCTCTCTTGAATTCGCTTATCAAGATCGCCACCTCCACCGAGGGCAGTTTGAATATCGTCATGAATCTTCTCTGCAGTAGGAACAGGTGCATGTGGGTCAAGAGAAACTATCCATGTCATTACAGCGGATGGACCATGAGATTTTGTTCGCGCCGATCTCACATCCAACCGTGCAAGATGAAGGACTCCTGCAACGATTGAAAGTAGACCAGGCCTATCCGGGGCGATAATCTCAATTGCATAGTCGCCTTCTCGAACAATTACCTCAACGCGAAGAGATGCAACTTCTGCGAAAGCACGCTGTTCGGAAGTGAGTTCTGGTTGTGGCGCAACGGTCGTACCCGTCATCGCAGCCCGCGTGCGCTCTACTAAATCCGCAACAAGGGTTGCCTTCCACTTGCTCCATGCAGCGCTGCCGGTTGCTTCACCGTCTGCGATGCTTAGTGCATGGAGCAATTCAAGAGTTTGGAGATCAGGGATTCGCGCAAGAACAGAGACAATTGTCGCTGGATCATTGAGGTCGCGCCTGGTTGCCGTCGCGGCAAGGAGTAGATGCTGTTCCACCAATATTTTCAATGTTACGACATCTGCCTCGCTAAATCCAATTCTCCGTGCCAGTGGCTCGATCAATCGTGCGCCACGGTGCGAGTGATCTTCCCTCTCTCCTTTTCCTATGTCATGGAAAAGTGCTGCGACAAGGAGCAAATCCGGACGGTGCACATTTCGAGTCTGCAATGCCGCATGCACTGCTGTCTCAACCATATGGCGATCAACAGTATGGCGATGAAGAAAATTACGTTGCGGTAGGCTTCTCACCGAGCTCCACTCAGGTAACCAAGAGGAAATAATGCCCTCCTGGTCAAGGGCTTCCCAGACATGAACCATGGCACTGCCCGCTCCAATGAGGGCAACCAGATCCTCACGCGCCTCACGCGGCCAAGGGTTGGGCATCGCCCCAATCCCCTCTTTCAATCCCTGCGCTAACTGGACACATGACTCCATTGACAAATGAACTCCAAGTTGTGCAGCCTTTGCAGCTGCGCGTAATCCCAGACCGGGGTCATCTCTTCTTATGGCATCTGTTTCAATCACCAACTCCTGCTTTGCAGCGCTAATTCCGCGACCCACGCTCAGGAATTTGGTTCGGCGCGAGAGCCATCCATCTCTACCACGGTGATCAAGTCGATGCCAGGTAGATTGCATGAGATAGTCAATCTCTCGTGCCGACTGCGCGACCGCTCCCATTAATTCATCCGCATCCTTGTATCCAATTGCCGCCGCGACCCTGTCCTGCTCCTGGAAGAGCAACCGATCACGCGAGCGACCACTCTGGATATGTAACGCCTCCCGGATATGTGAGAGAGAGGATTCAGCATTGCTAATTCGCTCAAGTGGCACCTCAATTGCCCCAGATCGTGCGATTGCACGTAAGGCAGTGATATCCCTCAATCCCCCGCGCGCTTCCTTTAAATCCGGTTCAAGAAGATAGGCCAATTCCCCTGAACGTTCGTGCCGTTCTGCAAGGAGTGTCCGCAGTTCGGCAAGGCGCCTACGCGAATCCTTCTGCCAGTCATAGAGAGCGTCTTTTCCCACTTCAGCAACCAAATCGGAATCCCCGCAAATAAAACGGATATCCAATAATCCCATGGCCACTTTGAGATCACTTTTTGCGGCATCTCGGGTCTGACTTGGCGTCCGGACAGAATGATCAACGCTCCGAGGTAGCGACGAGTTTGCGCTCGTGCCGTCCCAGATGGGATAGAGGAGAGCATTTACAAAAGGTAGAAGCTCTTTTTCGGAGTATTGATCGTTATGAAGAATAAGAATATCTAAATCTGATCCCGGGGATAACTCGCCGCGGCCGAAACCTCCGACCGCGGCGAGTGCTACCCCAGCAACTCCTCGGTTCGCATTTGCCTGCAACCTCTCGTGCGCTACAGAGAAAAGCTGGCTCAGTTCTCGATCGCTCTCGTTCGATCGAACCCTGCGCTCCCGAGTTCCCATCAACTTCACCTCCTCGATCCAAAGCAATGAAGTCAATGGTTCCTCGTAACCGATTTGTGTCACACGCTATTTAGCGGGGACCTAAATAGCCCTTAAATCGCGTCTGGTCCTCGTTCGCCCGTACGTACTCGGACAACTTGGTCTACGGGTGTTGACCAAACTTTTCCATCACCTATCGAGCCTGTCGATGCTACTTTGACAATCACATCGATGACGGATTCGGCTTCCGCATCGTCAACAAGGATTTCTAGACGTACTTTCGGAATGAGGTCTACCGTGTACTCAGCGCCACGGTAGACCTCGGTGTGTCCGCCCTGGCGGCCAAACCCACTTGCTTCCGAAACTGTCATGCCAGTTACTCCATGGGCTTGAAGAGCGTTCTTCACCTCATCAAGCTTGAAGGGTTTGAGAATTGCGGTTATGAGTTTCATATCAACGAACCTCCTCGGGACGAACTGGCCAATTCATAGGCGGTTTCTGCATGTTCGTTGAGATCAATGCCCTCGACTTCAACATCGCGACTTACTCGCAGTCCAATTGTCTTCTCTACCAAGAATCCAATGATAAGAGTCATCACAAATGAATAGGCAAGGACAAAGAAAGCCCCAAAGGCCTGCTTGCCCAGAAGCGCTGTACCGCCACCGTAAAAGATTCCATCCAGGCCGACAGAGTTAACGACTTGGGTTCCGAAGAGTCCAATGGAGAGAGAACCCCATAGTCCGCCAACTAAGTGGACTCCGACGACATCGAGTGAGTCATCGAACCCCAGTTTGTACTTGAGTCCCACTGCCCATGCACATAGAACGCCGGCGATAAGACCAATCAGCACCGCTGCCCAAGGAGCAACGAAGGCACCTGCAGGTGTAATCGCAACCAGGCCTGCGACTGCGCCAGATGCTGCGCCAAGAGATGTTGGATGCCCATCGCGGAACTTCTCGAGTAAGACCCAACCCAGAAGCCCTGCAGCTGTGGCAACTTGAGTGTTCATAAGTACAAGAGCGGCAAGACCATTTGCTGCCAGCGCCGACCCGGCGTTGAAACCAAACCAGCCAAACCAGAGAAGACCCGAACCGAGCATGACCAGTGGAAGAGAGTGCGGACGCATCGACTCTCTCTTCCAACCTACGCGCTTTCCGAGGATCAATGTGAGTGCAAGAGCGGCGGCACCTGCATTGATATGTACTGCTGTACCGCCTGCAAAATCTTCAAGGCCCTTGGCCGCTAGGAAGCCAGCTCCCGTGATGGTGTCTCCCACTTTGTTACCGAAGAAAAATACCCAGTGCGCTACAGGGAAGTAGACGATCGTCACCCATAGCGTTACGAAAACGACCCAACCAGTGAACTTAGTGCGATCAGCGACTGCGCCAGAAATAAGTGCTGGGGTGATGATCGCGAACATCAACTGGAAAGCAGCGAAGGCAAGAACGGGAATTGGATAGACACCACCGTTATTGGTGAAGTCATTGACGATGCTTCCAAGTCCCGAGAAGGAGAAGGACCCGTACCAGGGAGAATCAGCTTTGTAACCAAATGCCAATTCAAATCCAAATATAACCCAGAGAACGCTGACGATTCCGATGGTCACCATCGACATCATCATCATATTGAGCACACTCTTAGTTCGAACCATTCCCCCGTAGAAGAAGGCAACGCCGGGAGTCATAAGCAGTACAAGGGCTGTACTTGCAAGCACCCAGGCGGTGTCACCAGAATTGAGAACTGTAGGATCCATATTTTCACTTTCGTGAGATCTTCTCGTCATTGAGGTGAGCGAAATATGGCGGAACTGCGTTACGCGGATCTACTCCGCGCGTTTCCAGCGGGTCACATATTTGCTCTCTTTGTTACAAATTGGTTACATCTTGAACTGAAGGTGGGCTACCAGGTGAAATTAGAGCAAGGAATGGATGTAAGTAGCGGGATCAAAAGGGGCGAAATCCGACGCAGACTCCCCCGTCCCCACCCACTTAATCGGGATTCCAAGCGTCCTCTCAATCACGAGCGCAATTCCGCCAGGGGCGCTGCCATCAACCTTGGTCAAGATAATTCCAGTGAGATCTACTGCCTCCGCAAAGACTTTCGCCTGCATCAACCCGTTCTGACCTGTGGTTGCATCGATAACGAGGAGAACTTCTCCCACGGGAAGCACTTTCTCTACAACTCTCTTCACTTTACCAAGTTGATCCATCAGATCATTTTTTGTATGCATCCGCCCCGCGGTGTCAACTATTAAATAATCACAATTTTTCGCAAGAGATTGCTGAGCGGCATCAAATGCCACCGACGCTGGATCCGCCTTCTCTCCGCCACGAACAACATCAATATCGAGACGCTCGCCCCACGTAAGAAGTTGATCCACCGCTGCTGCACGGAAAGTATCTGCCGCGGCCAAAATAACTTTCTGGTCGGTCTGTGAAATCGAGGAGATTTTTCACAGAGCGATGAGGTTAAGACAGAGAGAATTGCCTCACTCGCACTATCTGTTCTTACAGAACGCGCTGCCTTCAATACGTCGTGTGCAATCTCCGGGCCAAGATCGGCTTCCAAAAGCGCGACCTCTAACTCTTCCCAATCTTGCGCCGAAGCAACCGGCTTACCCGTGATCTTGGAAAGTATCTTGGTGAACAATCCCATCAGAAGACCTTCAAGTGATTAAACAGATTGAGCGTCGCGTAAGCGCTGTGAAATAACTTCAGTCACACCATCGCGTCGCATCGTGACACCGTAGAGTGCGTCAGCAATTTCCATGGTCCGCTTCTGATGGGTAATGATGATTAACTGCGAACTCTCGCGGAGTTCTTCGAAGATGCTCAAGAGGCGGCCTAGGTTGACATCATCAAGTGCGGCCTCGACTTCATCGAGTACGTAGAACGGACTTGGTCGCGCCTTAAAGATGGCGACAAGGAGGGCAAGAGCTGTCAGAGACTTCTCTCCCCCGGAAAGGAGTGAGAGCCGCTTCACGCGTTTTCCCGGTGGGCGCGCCTCCACATCAATTCCAGTTGTGGTGAGGTCATCTGGGTTGGTCAGAATCAAGCGCCCATCACCACCCGGGAAGAGACGGGCAAAAATATCTTCAAAGTGCCGAGCCGTGTCGGTGTAAGCATCCATAAAGATCTGCTGAACCCGTTCATCAACTTCTTTAATAATGTCCAGGAGATCTTTCCGTGACCGCTTCAGGTCTTCGAGCTGTTCGGCAAGGTAGAGGAGTCGTTCTTCAAGGGCGCTGTACTCCTCCAGGGCAAGGGGGTTGATCTTGCCAAGCAGGGTTAAATCACGCTCTGATTTTGCCAACCGTCGCTCCTGCTGATCGCGGCGATAAGGGACGAGATCGCCTTCGGCGACGGTGCCGTCCTCTCTCTCAATAAATGTCGGTACATCGCGTTCGGGACCGTACTCCTCAAGCAATGTAGCTACGTCAATACCAAGTTCTTCAACGGCTCTGAGTTCGAGTGCCTCAATACGCATCCGTTGCTCAGCGCGAGCGATCTCGTCGCGGTGGACACTGGAGGTGAGTTGTTCGAGTTCGGTGGCGAGTTCGCGCGCATGGGCGCGGACAGTGAGAGTCTCACCTTCGCGCAGTGAGCGTATTTCTTCAAAGCGTCCGCGTTCGGCAGCGGCCTTGGCAATTGATCTTTCAATGTGAATGAGTGCTTCGTAGGCAGATTCCGCAATTGCTTGTGAGACCACGGCTCCACGGGCACGGGCGCCACGTCGGTTAATCGCCCGCTCGGAGGCTTCCCGTTCTGCAATCGCAGCATCTTCGAGGGATTTAGCTCTGGCCGAGAGAGATGTCAGCCGTTCTTCACTGGTGCGGACGGTGAGACGCGCTTCAACTTCTGTTGTCCGCGCGATAGAAACTTCGGCACGGAGTTCTTCGGCAACTGCGTGGCTTGGCTCTTCGACATCGCCATGGTGGTGCATCTGCTCCTGTGCAATTGCAAGTTCGCTCTCATCGCGAGACTTTGCAGTGCTCGCTTCAAGAATTGCAGTGTTGAGTCGTTCGACTTCTGCCCCTGCAGATTTAGCATGCTGGCCAGCCACGACCAACTGTTCAGTAAGTGCAGCAATGCGCGCGTCAGATTCGTTTAAGGAGCTAAGGGCCGCATCAAACTCACTCTGACGTTCTGCCAGGCTGTTCTGGCATGAGGAGATCTCAAAGCGGAGACGTTGACAGACGTGGCTGATCTCAGAGACTTTGCCGGTGAGTTCTTCGATAAGAGCGTTTATTTCAATCAGCGAAGAGGATGACTTGGATCCGCCACGTGCCCGAGTTTGAGTAAAGACATCGCCCTCGCGGGTAACAACGGTCAGCGTGGGGTGGGAGGCAAGTATGGATTCAGCCGAATGGGCATCATCGGCAACAACGGTCTTTGAGAGCAACTCGTGCAATAGCGGTTGGATCTGAGTTGAGCGAACATGGGACGTGATCGCAGTAAGACCCGGTGGAATTGTTGAAGGGTCAGTATAAATATCTGGGCGCATGACAAGGAGATCTGCCTGGCCGAGGTTCTCACTACGGAGAGCAGAAAGGGCCAGCACGGCAGAGGAGATATCTTGAACCACAATTGCATCTGCCAATGTGCCAAGGGCGGCAGCTGCAGCACCCTCCCATCCCGAATCTATCTCCAGAAGTGAGGCAATACTCCCCAGAATCGCTACCCCGCGTGGGTCACGCAGGAGGGCAACCGCACCATCTCGGGATTGAGATGTGAGGTGCAGGGCCTCCAGCTTGGATTCGAGGGCATTTCGCTCGCGGTCAGCGGCACGTTCTTGCTCTACAAGGGCATCAAGCATCGCCCGGGTCTCTTTGAGTGCACCTTCGGTCGATTCGAACTCTGCATCGAGACTTCGTTCGCGTGAACCAGCGCTAGTGATTTCAAGTTCGTATGTGGAATATTCCCGTTGTGCCAGCTCTGCACGCATCTGTGCGTCATCGCGTGCTTTGGCGAGCCTGGAAATCTCTTCGGCGATTGCATCCAATCGCGCTGCGAGGGATTTGATATGACCTTCCTGGCGAGCAGTGCCTTCGCGCTGATCTGCAACCGCGCGGAGCGCGGCCGCAACACGATCCTCTTCTGCCTTTAATTCGGCCTCGCTAATTGTCAAGGATGCGGTTGCCTCCCGCAGAAGATGACGGGCATTTTCCACCGCTACTTGGAGTTCGGATTCTTCCTGGCGAAGAAGTAATGCCTCACGATCGAGCGTTTCAGGATCTCGACCCGCACTTCGGGCATCGTCGGCTTCCTCTGCCAAGAAACGGGTCCGCTCCTGCGCCAGGCTCTGCGTGCCACGGAACTTTTCACGGAGCGCGTTGAGTTGGTAATACGTCTCCTGTGCTTGAACAAGTCGTGGACTATCAGCAGCGGTCTGCGCGTCTAGTTCGCTCTCACGTGCGCGAGCACCCTCAAGATTGGCTTCAACAATCGAACGTCGTTCGCGGAGTGCGGTTTCGTCTGCAACTTCCGCATTGAAGGTCTGCGTCAAAGAAAGTAAGTCATCTGCCAAGAGGCGCAATTTTGCATCACGCAAATCTGCTTGAATCGTCGCGGCTTTCTTTGCCACTTCTGCCTGCTTACCCAGTGGGCGAAGCTGGCGA
Source organism: Actinomycetota bacterium (assembly GCA_016195215.1). Classification (GTDB taxonomy): domain Bacteria; phylum Actinomycetota; class Actinomycetes; order Nanopelagicales; family Nanopelagicaceae; genus QYPT01. The sequence continues at coordinate 11,858 of JACPZY010000159.1, forward strand.
CGAAGTTCAACAGTGAGATCTTGAATACGCGCCAGGTTGGCCTGCATTGATTCAAGTTTGCGAAGAGCCTTCTCTTTCCTCTTGCGGTGCTTGAGAACGCCTGCAGCTTCTTCAATGAAACCACGTCGTTCTTCAGGGTTGGCCATCAGAATTGCATCGAGTTGGCCCTGTCCGACAATGACGTGCATTTCACGACCGATACCGCTATCGCTTAACAACTCCTGAATATCCAGAAGGCGGGAGGCATCTCCGTTGATCTGGTACTCGCTAGTGCCATTGCGGAAAAGAATGCGTGAAATAGTGACTTCGGTGTAATCAATGGCGAGCGCGCTATCGGTGTTATCGATGGTGACAGAGACTTCGGCCCGTCCCAGTGGTGCACGTCCGCTGGTTCCGGCGAAGATGACATCTTCCATCTTCCCGCCACGCAGTGACTTGGCGCCCTGCTCGCCCAGAACCCAACTGAGGGCATCCACGACATTGCTCTTACCCGAACCGTTAGGTCCGACTACGCAGGTGATCCCAGGTTCTAGGCGTAAGGTCGTCGCGGAGGCAAAGGACTTAAAGCCCTTGAGCGTGATGCTCTTCAAATACACAGCGCAAACCTACCCTAGGGGTTACTCCTGCGTTGGCACGCTCAGTAATTCGAAGGCAACGCGAGCCGCGATCTGCTCTGCCTCGCGTTTGCTCTTTCCTTCGCCTTGCGCGATCGCCTCTCCAGCAACCATGGCAAAGGCGGTAAAACTCTTATCGTGGTCGGGCCCGGTCTCTGTGACGAGATATTCGGGGACGCCTTTGCCAGAGAGGGCGACAAGTTCCTGAAGGGCAGTCTTGCCGTCGAGGCCGGCGCCTTTCTCCACGGCGCTGACGAGAGTCTTCTCGATTAATCCGCCAATAATCTCGGAAGTTTTTTGAAAACCAGTCTCGATATAGATCGCACCGATAATTGCTTCCAATGCATCTGAGAGGAGCGAATTCTTATCTCGCCCACCAGTGTTCTCTTCGCCCTTGCCCAAGCGGATGTAAGAACCTAGTTCCAGTGCGCGCGCAATGTCAGCCAGTGCTCGCATATTAACTACGCCAGAGCGCAACGGCGAGAGACGACTCTCGTCGAGGTCGGGAAAGCGACGGAATAATTCTTCCGTGACAATTAATCCAAGTACGGAGTCGCCGAGAAATTCGAGGCGCTCATTTGTTTCCGATAAACCCGACTCGTATGCATGCGAGCGGTGGGTCAGTGCTAACTCAAGCAGTTGTGGGCTGATCTCCACGCCCAATGCCTTAGTTAACGTTGAGTACAGGTCAGACCTCGATTACCTGACGGCGGTTGTAAGTCCCACAAGTTGGGCATGCGGTGTGCTGCAATTTTGGTTGCTGGCACTGCTGGCAGGTAGAAAGGGCCGCCGCGGTTGTTTTCCACTGAGCACGGCGGGAACGAGTTTTGGAGCGAGACATCTTCCGCTTTGGTACTGGCACTGTACGTTCCTCTTTCTACAATTTCTAAAAATCTGGCAACCCTACCTAATCCCATATAAGGCAATATAAGGGGGCTATTTCATCCGCTAAGTATCCCCTAAAGGGCTCAATTCTTGAAATCGAGATCTTCTGGCTTCAGAGGAAGGAGTCCGGTCAGGGTTGCCCAACGGGTATCGATCACCTCGTGGGCATGGTCAGCGGGCAGATAGCTCCATTTCACGCCACAGTCAGGGCAGAGCCCGGGACAATTCTCCTCACAGAGTGGGTTGATTGGCAGCGCGAGAACAATGGCATCTCGTATCGGCCCCTCCAAATCAATGAGATCCCCCTCCACCATCAGCTCATCATCGAGATCGAGGTCATCCTCTGCTTCGCGAGCCCGCTTTCTCTCCGCCTTTGTATGAGGCTTTTCCGGTGCGTATCGGTAGAGTTCCTGGATCTGCCTTTCGATATCGAACTCCACTGGCTCCAGGCAGCGCATACATTCACCATCAGCGAAAGCCGAGATCTGGCCGGTGACCAGGATTCCTTGAGTGACAGATTCCAATCGCATATCAATATGAACTTCCTCGCCCGGAAGAACCGCGATGACATCAATGCCGATCCGATCGGCCACTGGAATATCCAGGGAGTACTCCCTCATCTCCCCCGCGCGGCGGGGAAGGTCATGGGCATTGAAACGGAAGAGCTGCGGATCGTGCCTCATGAAATTTCTCTCAGGGATTATTCGGAGGCTAGCTGGGAGAGAACGTCGTTATCGCCCGCCCCGGCCAACCGCTCGCGGCCACGGGAAACGGCATCCATGGTCTTATTCAAAATGACTTCCAAGGTAGCAAGACGCGAATCAATGTAGTTCTCGACTTCTTCGCGCTCGCGCTCAGCTATGGCCCTTGCTTCATCAAGAACACGTTGGGATTCATCACGGGA
>JACPZY010000001.1 GCA_016195215.1 Actinomycetota bacterium
AGACGTTCTCTTACTTCGCCTGCTCTTGGAGTCGCTCTCACTTGCCGCAACGGCAGCAAGCAACCGAGCGACAAGTAGCCCGTCGCCGTTGCCAAGGTTGAGATCACCGTGAAGTGTCACAACGTCGGTCAGTCCTGCACTAGAGCAAGTTTGTGCAAACTGTTCTAACTCGATAGGCTTTCGGTGCAAGCGGTCCACGTGCCAGACAACAACGGCATCGCGTATGCCGTCGGAAATATCAGTGAGCATCCGTTGATAGGCAGGGCGGACCTTGGAACTGAAGGAACTGGCGCTGATGTCCTCATCGACGTATTCCTCGGCAACCCTCCACCCGCGCCGCTTGGTCTCTGCCCGACAATCGGACAGTTGCCTAGATACGGCCATCCCGGTGTTATCTCGATCCTGCGAAATCCGAGCGTAAATCGCTACGGCCGCCCTCTTTTCCATGAGGTGACATTAACACATAGTGGGCAACGCGGCTTGTGTGTGTCCCTCCGCAATGTGGCCTTAACTGTGCCTGTTCAGTTTCAATCTATTGTTACTCCGAGTAACTGACATTTATGCCATAGTTTCTTCGCCTTGTTGTTTGCAAGGAAATGGTTCGACGCGGAGCATGGTTAAACTCCACAAACGAGTGTCGCGCCTTGGTGTCAATTGACGGGAAAGACCTTGGGGACTATTCCAGGGTCTTTCTTAATTACCAAACCTTCTCTTTCAATGACACTATTAAACGTTAAACCTAAACTCCACCACGTCGCCATCGTGCATGATGTATTCCTTGCCTTCCATCCGCACTTTTCCACGTGCCTTTGCCTCTGCCATAGACCCAGCCGCGACCAAGTCGTCAAAAGAAACAACTTCGGCCTTGATAAAACCTTTCTGAAAATCGGTATGGATAACGCCAGCAGCCTCGGGTGCGGTATCTCCGACATGAATTGTCCACGCGCGGGCTTCCTTTGGGCCGGCAGTTAGATATGTCTGTAGCCCCAACGTTCTGAATCCAACGTGTGCCAGAGTTGCAAGACCTGGCTCGGTTAGCCCAATAGAATTGAGAAGTTCGAGAGCGTCTTCATCGCTTAACTCAGCGAGTTCTGCTTCCGTCTTTGCATCCAGGAAAATAGCCTCGGCAGGTGCAACCAATGCAGATAATTCAATACGGAGATCTGGATCACCCAATTCCGCAGCATCGACATTGAAAACATAGAGGAAAGGCTTCGCAGTTAATAAATGTAACTCCGCGAGTGACTCTAGGTCGAGGGCAGCACTCGAGAGTGGCTTACCTGAATTGAGAATCTTCTCTGCATCCTTCACTGCTTCAAGAACCGGTTGGCGCTCTTTATTGGTGCGCGCCTCCTTTTCAAGCCGAGGAAGCGCCTTTTCAATCGTCTGAAGGTCTGCGAGCGCCAATTCAGTATTGATGATCTCGATGTCGCTGGCTGGATCGACTCGACCCTCGACGTGTATGACATCTCCATCTCGGAAGACCCGGATCACCTGACAGATCGCATCAGTCTCACGGATATTGGCCAGGAACTGGTTGCCGAGACCGGCGCCCTCAGAAGCCCCCTTCACAATGCCCGCGATATCCACGAAGGAGACCACGGCTGGCAGAATCTTCTGGGAGCCAAAGATCCCGGCAAGGACTCCAAGACGGGAATCGGGCACCCCGACGACGCCCACATTGGGTTCAATGGTGGCAAAGGGGTAATTGGCGGCCAGGACGTTGTTCTTGGTCAGGGCATTAAAGAGAGTGGACTTGCCCACATTGGGCATTCCGACGATTCCGATAGAGAGGCTCACAAGGAGTAGAGCCTACGGGGCTTCGTCAGTGGTTCCTGCCACGATAGGCCCATGAGCATTTTTGTAGGCGTGACCCTGGGAGTTCTGGGCTTGATCGTGGGGCTGGTGATCGGATTCCTCCTAGCAAGGGCAAAGAGCGCTGGGGCAGAATCCGAGCTGGTCGCAGCTAGAGGCTCGATCCAGGTCCTCGAACGGCAGATCGCCACGATGCAGGGTGCCCAGACAGAGAGCACACGGCTGGCCACCGAACTTGAGGCGATGAAGAAGTCGGTTGAGACTCTCTCCACCCAGGCACGCGAAGCAGACCGAAGTCGGATTGCCGCAGAGCAAGATATTCGCAAAGACCTCACCAATATGGCGACTACCAATAAATCTTTACTGGATGAGACAACAAAAATTGCAGGTGCGCTCTCCAGCTCTCAAACTCGCGGAAAATTCGGCGAGGCCCAGCTCGAACAACTCCTTGAAAATGCAGGACTAATCGAGGACGAGCATTTCACGCGGCAGAAATCAACAGGTAGTGATGCAGAGAAGATTGGTATCCCCGATATCACTATCTCGCTTCCAGGTTCTAGCGTCCTCTTCATCGATTCCAAATTTCCCTTCGAGAGAATCCTTGAAGCCTTTGACACTGATGATGCCGACCTGCGGGAAGAACTTATCGTGGCGCATGCCAAGGATCTTCTTAAGCATGTCGATGCACTTGCCAAACGCGGATATGCGGATAAAGAATCCTCACCCAATTTCGTTGTTCTCTTCGCGCCTTTTGAATCCATTCTCACGGAGGCGTTAAGGGTGGATAGTCGACTCCTTGAAAAGGCATTTGCCAAGGGCGTCACGATTGCTACTCCGACAACGATGATGGCACTACTCCGAACGGTCGGATATATCTTTAGCCGTAACCGATTGGCTCAGAGCGCTACAGAGATTCAAGAGTTGGCTGGGACATTCCTGAAAAATGTCGCATCGTTGCACGGTAAAATAATCACTGTAGGCGAGAGATTAAAGAGCACCATCAAGGCGTATAACGAGATGATTCCCACCGCAGAGAGCACTGTGCTTAGCCCGGCGAAGAAAATTGTCAGCCTTGGTGTCTCAGCCGACACAAGTAAACTCAGGGCTTTCCCTGAGGTCACCGATAACATTCGAACATTGAAGAGCAATCTGGCCTTAGATGCGCCGGAGGATTTTATTGACAGTGAAGAGATCGAAGAGGAGAACTAATGGCTTCCCCCAGAGTTAAGAAGAGATCTGCTGCCGCGACTTCAACGAAGGGCCTCACAAAACCAGGCGTTGTTGTAATTCAGAGCCTGCTCATTGGACTCTTTGTCATAATCGAACTCGTATTTCGCCAAGGAGTAGGGGTATTCACCGGAGTTGCGATCGGCGTTGCAGTTCTTGGAACAATCCGATTTGCCCGCCAAGGAACCGCCTATGTCGCCGCAGCAACACCTCCACTTGCCTTTGCATTTGTTGCCTTCATTACCATTCTTCTCCAGGATGGCCTTCGCCCGTCCCGAGTAGGCGTTGACTTTATCGCCTCGCTCGCAAGTGTCGCGCCCTACCTACTTATTTCAGTTGGATACGGTTGGTTCAATTACTTCAAATCCCGTCGTTAACATCCCACCAGATCGTCGCTAAATCTCTCTGGCGGGGCATCGGGTGATCAAGGAGAAAATCCTTCACCTCTCCCAAACGCCCGGGAGGCAAGCAGAGTCGAATCCTCAGGATCTCAGATTCCTGATCAAAATCGGGCGCATCTCGCAGAGGTCCGGACCAATAATGCGATTGCGCAGTAATTCCAATTTCTCTAAGCACGTCGACCAGATCTGCTGCTGTTGGAGTTGTGGGTCGATCCAAATTCCAGAAATATTTCCATGCATCCGAGATATTGGTCAGAGGGTGATGCGTTGGTATTTCGATAACTACTCGGAGCTTTGCATGAGAGTCCAACTCGCTTAAGAAGGGCCCGATATCGGCGACGTTATAAGCAACATGGTGAGAGAGGACGACGTCGACATTGGGAACGCGCGGTGCAACCTCTGGCCAGAATCCCTCAAATACTTCCGATGAGACTCCACGAGAGAGAGCATTGGCAGTGAACATTTCAAGCATCTCGCTCTGGTGATCAACACCAAAGAGGTGTGATGCCGGAGGTACGACTGCGAATGCAGCAATTCCTCCACCGCAACCAACATCTAAAAGAGAACCACCACTAGGTAGCGCCTCTCGTGCGCAAGCATGGGAGAAAGTGCTCTCAATCCGTTCCGGTACTTGGAAAAGTACTGGCGGGTGAATCCATGGGTTCTCTGGCGCCTGCTCGGCGATCTCACTGGGAATTGCCCATCCCGAGAGCGCCTGAGCCCACCTCTCACTCTCTAAGGTCGACAATTAATTACTTACTTCCAAAAACTCGCGAGAAAAATCCGCCATGGGTGTTCGACGACTTTGCGTTCTTATCGCAGGAGCAGCGCTGATCCTTTGCCACTCCCTTGAGCGCCTGCTCAACGTGTTGGCCGCACCCACTCCACGTAGGTTTACCGCATGATCTGCATCTCGTTCTACTGCACATATATTCTCCCTTCCCTCCTTTTTATGATCTTGATCTTTGCTTATTTCACTAACTCTCCTGCGGCCAAGGAATAGAGAAACCTCCTCTTCAATTACGATTCTCATTAAGAGGTCACCACTCC